>DATCQF010000698.1:0-7764 GCA_036569735.1 Allostellaceae bacterium
CAGCTACAATATCATCCTTTACGTGGCCCAAACCCGCCTCGCCGATCTTCCCGAGGCGCTGCGGTCGCGGCTGGTCGCCGACGCCGACGAACTGGACGATTATCGGCCCCTGCCCTATCGCCTCCGCCAGGCGCTGACACGGCGGCTGCCGGTCGGCGCGGTCAGCCGCCTGTCCCGCCTGCGGGCGTCCCTGGCTGCGCGCAAAGCGGGGGTTCGCGGATAGCTCTGGCGCGGCTCACCGCACCGGCCGGGTGCCGATCGCCGACCATGACATCTGATTGATCGGGGCGAGCTTGATGTCCTCGAGCCCGGCCCTTTCCATCAGCTCCAGCACCGTCTGTCTCGGCCAGTAATGGGCGATCCGCGGCAGCATCTGATCGAACACGATCGAGCGCAAATGGCCGAAACCGAAACCGCGAAGCAAGCGGAAATAGGCGTTGGGCCGCAACCCGAGCCGCAAGAGAAGCCACAAAAGGGCGGCCGGATAGAGCGACAAATGATGGACCCAGCCGATCGGCATGCGGCGGAACAGCGCGCGGCGCAACGGGTCGAGGACCGAGACGAGCCAGCGGTTGCCCTCGCGCCCATAGACCCAGACCAGCACCTGTCCACCCGGTTTGACCGCGCGGACCATCTGTTCGAGGGCGAGTTCCGGGTGTTCGAGATGATGGATGACGCCGATCGAGAAGGCGACGTCGAACCGCTCGGCAAACGGCAGCTCATAGGCGCTCGCCCGCATCACCTCGACCGCGGTGAAGGCAGCGAGGTTACGGCGGGCCTGCGCCAGGGAACGCTCGTCGATATCGACCGCGCAGCCCTCCCGCGCCCCGTAATGCATCGGCCAAAAGCTGTTGCGGCCCATGCCGCAGCCGACATCGAGAAAGCTCTTGCCCTGCCATTGCGCGGGGGCGAGGTGCACCGTCCAGCGCCGGAACTGCTCTTCGTATTCCGGCAGGATCTCGCTGTAGGCATTCCACTCGTAGCCGAAGCGGTCCGGCGAACCCGCGAGATCGCGTGCGCCGGGTTCGGGCTCGGTCACGATCCCCTTCGGCACGGTCCCCTGCGGCATGGTCCCTCTCACTGCGCTGCCGCGGCGGCGCGCGGTTCGGCGACCGGCGGAGCGACGCGGTGCCCGGCCACCCTGAACAACATATAGAGCGCCCACAGCTTCTTGCCGTGATCGTGCCGGCCGCTCCGGTGTTCGCCGAGCAGCCGCTCGATCGCCGAGCGCTCGAACCATTGCGCCACCGGGTTCGCCCGCGACAACAGCACATCGGCGCAGCGCTCCCAGAACAGGGTGCGGATCAAGGCGCCGATCGGCACCGCGAAACCATGTTTCTTGCGCTCTACGATTGCCTCCGGCAGATAACGCGCCGCGAGGCGTTTCAGGACCACCTTGCGTTGTCGCCCGGCGAGCTTGAGCCGGGTGGGCAGCGTACCGCCGTATTCGGCCACGTCGCGGTCGAGAAATGGCGAGCGCACCTCGAGGCTGTTGAACATCGAGGCGCGATCGGTCTTGGTGAGGATGTCCTCGGGCAGGTAGGTGACGAGGAACAGGTAGAGCAACAGGTCGACGGCGGAGAGCCCGGCGGCCTCGGCGGCATGATTGTCAATCGGGGCGAAGGCGCCGGCGAGCGCATCCTCGGGCAGGGCCGAGCGCCGCCACAACCCGGCCATCTCGGCGGGACCAAACGGCGCCATCCACAGAAAGGATTGCCGCGCCGTCGGGGCCCCCAGACCCTGCGACAGCTGGCGCAGCAAAAACCGCTTGTTCATGTATCCATCGCCCGCCGGCAGCGCCGCGACGGCGCGACCAAGCCAGCTTCCCGCCACGGCGGGAACCAAGCGCAGCGCCGGGGCCAGGCGTTGCAGCGCGAAATTGGGATAGCCGGCGAACAATTCGTCGGCCCCGTCGCCGCCGAGCGCCACGGTCATCGACCGCCGCGCCGCCCGGCACACGAGATAACTCGGCAGCAGCGACGAATCGCCGAGCGGCTCGCCCAGCTTGTCGCCGATCGCGTCGAACGCCTCGACCAGGTCGGCGGGCCCGAGTTCGACGATCTCGTGGCGCAGCCCGAGATGGCGCGCCACCAGGGTCGCATGCGGCGTTTCGTCGAAGCTCTCGACGCCGACCCGCACGGTGAATGCCGTCAGGTCGGGCGCGGCCTCTTTGGCCAACGCGGCGATCAGGCTCGAATCGATGCCGCCCGACAGAAACACCCCGACCGGCACGTCGGCGACGACGCGGCGGCGGACCGAAGCGAGCAGCAGCGCGCCGAGCCGTTCGGCGGCTTCCGCCTCATCGATGGTTCGCGCGGTGCTGCCACCGACCGGTGGCCGCCAATAGCGCTCGCAGCCGATGCGCCCGTCGGCAAAGCTCAGGATGGTGCCCGGCTCGAGCTTGGCGATGCCGGTCCAGCCCGACAGGCTGCCCGGCAGATATTCGAACAGGAGAGCGCTATAGGCCGCGAGCCGGTCGGGCGCGGCGTGGCGGAAATCGGGGTGGCACAACAGCGCGCCAACCTCGGAGGCGAACACCAGCCGGCCACCGGCGAGGCCGTAATACAGCGGCTTTTCGCCAAAGCGGTCGCGTACCAGATAAAGCGCGCCGCTCGCCCCGTCGCGGTAGGCAAAGGCGAACATCCCGTCGATGCGCTCGACGGCGCGGCGCACCCCGTCGCGGCGGATCAGCTGGAACAGGACTTCGGTATCCGACCGGTCGCGCAGCGCGATGCCGGCGGCGCGCAGTTCCTCGGCGAGCGCTCGATAGCCGTAGACCTCGCCGTTGAAAATGAGGGCGTCGCCGGAGGCCTCGTCGACGCGCGGCTGCGCCCCGCCGGCGAGGTCGATGATCGCGAGCCTTGTGTGGCCAAGCGCGATTCCGCGATCGACGAAAATGCCGCTGCCGTCCGGCCCGCGATGGGCCAAGGCGCCGTTCATCGCCGCCAGGACGCTTCTCGCCTCGGGTCCCGGCGTGGTGAATCCCGCTAGGCCGCACATGCTGTCATCGGCGCGCCGCCGCCTTTGGCCGTGGCGGCTCCGAATGTTCGACGATGCGCCTGATCTTGTAGGGCGGCCGGCCCCTGACCTCGAAATAGATCCGCGACTGGACCTCGGCCATCACGCCGAGCAGGATGAAAAGAATGCCCGATAGACTGATCGTCGCGGCGAGCAGCGGCAGCGGCGTCTGAACGAGCGAGACGCCAAAACCGTATTTGAGCACCAGCGCCCACGCGAAGATCAGCGCCGAGAGGCCCAGAAAGCCCAACCCGAGCTTGCCGAAAAACTGGATCGGGCGATCGAAGGCCCGGTCGATGAAGTACATGATCAAGAGGTCCAGCATCACCCGGGGGACCCGGCCGAAACCGTATTTCGATTGGCCAAAGCGCCGGGCGTGATGGGTGACCGGGATCTCGGTGACGCGCGCCCCCTCCCAGGCGGCATAAATCGGGATGAAGCGATGCATCTCGCCGTAGAGGCGCACATCCTCGACGACCTCGCGCCGATAGGCCTTGAGGGTGCAGCCATAATCGTGCAGGGGCACGTGCAGGACGGCGGAGATCAGCCGATTGGCGACGACAGACGGCAGCCGGCGCGTCAACGCGCGGTCCTGGCGGGCCTGGCGCCAGCCCGACACGACGTCGAACCCCTCGGCGAGCTTGTCGAGCAGCCGCGGAATATCGGCGGGATCGTTCTGACCGTCGCCATCCATTGGGATGACGACATCGCCGGTACTGTTCTGGATGCCCGCCATCAGGGCCGCGGTCTGCCCGTAGTTGCGTGCCAGATGCAGCACCCGCACCCGCTGATCGGCTGCGGCGAATTCGTTGAGCAATTCCGCCGACCCGTCCTTCGATCCGTCGTCGGCGAAGACGATCTCGGCCGATTGCGGCAGGCGATCGAGCGTCTCCGTCACGGCGCGATAAAGCGCGGGCAGTCCTTCAGCCTCGTTGTAGATCGGGATGACGAGCGAAATGTCCATTGGTCGATTTTACACCCGAAACTGCAGCAATTTTCGATTTTCGCGGTAAAAGGGTTAATAAGCGGCTTATCGCTGACGCTTTGGCGGATATGCCCGGCCTCGGATCGCCGAGCGCCCGGTTGTCTATCGGCAAAATCCGGCTTTCACGAAGACGCGGTCCGCGAATGAGGCAGGCGGCTGGTGCCCTGAGCAACGGTGGTGACGTGCATACCGTGCATGCGGGATTGAAATGAACCGGCTGCACCTCCTCTGGCTGCTCGCGTCTGCGGTGCTGGCCGCCATCCTCTTGGCGCTGCTCTTCGCGTTCACCGATCTCGATCTCGCGGCCATCGGGCGATTGCTCCTTGGCGCGAACCCGCGAGCATTCGCCGCGATCGTGCTTTTGCTGGGCCTCAACAATGTCCTTGCCGGCGAGAAGTGGCGGCTCATTGCGGTGCGTCTCCAGCAGGATGACGCCCGCCCTATGCCGCGACTGCTCTATTTCGCCTTTACGTCGATCGGGGTCGCGCTCGGCCAATTCCTCCCCGCGCAGCTGACTCTGGTGTTCAGCAGATCGCTCGGCGCCCATCTCTACGGCGGTCGCCCGTTGGCGCGCGGCGCGATCGCAACCCTTTTTGACTACTTCTTCGACCTGTTGGTTGCGGTGTTTTTCGCGCTTTCCTCCGCGCTGGTCCTGGTCAGCGGCGGCGGTGCGGGCACTTGGGCTGTGGGCACACTGGTGACCCTAACCGCCGGATTTCTGCTGTACGGCCCCGCGGCGCGGCTTGCGGTCGGCAGCGCCCGCTCGCTGGGGTCCCGCGGCCGCAGTCGCTTCCACTTGTTCTGCGCAACGATCGCCCTCTCGCCATTGCTCGCGCCCCGGATCGGACGGCGGCTGTTGGCGATATCGGTGCTGCGTTTCGGGGTGCTGGTGCTGATGGGCGCGGCCAGCGCGAGCGCCGTCGCGCTCGATGTGCCGTTGTGGCGCCTCGCGGCCGCGCTGCCGTTCGCGGCGATCACCAATGCGCTGGCGATCACGCCGGGCGGCCTCGGCGTCAACGAGTGGGCGGCTTCTTCGGTTCTGTTTGCGCTCGGCACCCCATTCCAGGTATCGGCGCAATGGGCGGTGGTCAACCGCGTGTTGGTCGCCATCGCCGCGGGCTTGATCGGCATCGCTGGAATCGTCATCGCCGCAGCGGCAAGAGCATCCCGGCCGCGGCGCGTGGTATGACCTCTTGCGGAAATCGATAAGGGTTCAGCGACCGGGTATCGGCCCGCAAGCTCATCGCCGACCGCTACGGTTGCATTAACTCCGGTTTAGCCGTACCAGCCCAGGTTGTTCCCCGGAGTCTCGGGTGCGACATGTCATCAGGTGATCCCACTACTCCCCGTTTCGCGGCGCCGTTCGGCCAATCCGACGCGGCGGCGCCGACGCGCGGCGGCACGCCGGGCCGGCCCCTCTCGCCGCGCCAGGCGCTGGTGCTGGCCGCGATTTGCGGCGCCTTCGGCATCATCGCATGGGGGTTCTACCTCTGGGCGTTCCACGGCGACCCCGGCCAGGATTGGATGGTGTTCTACACCGCGGCGCGGGCCTATTTCGACGGGAACCTGCCGCTGATATTCGATGGCGAGAGCCTGACCGCCGCGCTCAACCAGCGCTTCGCCGGGTGGCTCGCCTTCACCCTCAACCTGCATCCCTGGGTCTATCCGCCGACCTTTCTGTTGCTGTTTCTGCCGTTCGGGGTGCTGCCGCCGGCCGCCTCGCTGGCGGTGTTCCTGTTGAGCGGGTTCATCGTGCTCCTCGCCGCCGCCGCGCTCTATGCCGGAAGCGGCCAGCCGCGCTGGATCACCCTGTTCTCCCTTGTCCTGTGCCCGGCGGTGCCATTCAACGTGATGACCGGGCAGAACGCCTTCTTCACCAGCGCGCTGTTGGTTGGCGGGTTCGGGCTGATCGGCCGCTATCCGGTGCTCGGCGGGGCGCTCCTCGGCATCCTCAGCTTCAAGCCGCAATTGTGGCTGATGGTGCCGGTCGCGCTATTGGCGGCACGCCAGTGGCGGGCGCTGGGCGGCGCCGCGGCAAGCGCCTTCATACTGGCGCTCGTCAGCCTCGTGGTGTTCGGCCCCGAGATATGGCGGGCGTGGATCGGGCTGGTGACCGGGATGGACGAGGCGTACAGCGCCTGGGTGACCAACGGCAGGCTCAACGGCATGAGCGTCTTCGCCTGCCTCACCTGGCTCGGTGCGCCGCGCGGCATTGCCAATCTGGGGCAAGCGCTTGCCATCGCGGTTGCCGCGGCGATTGTGTACTGGGTCTTCCGCCGCCCGGCTCCAGGGGCGCTGCAGCTTGCGGTGTTGCTGGCCGCGACGATGCTGGCGGCGCCGCACGCCTCGGCCTCCGACGCCGTGCTGCTGGCTCTCGAGACCAGCCTCTATGTCGTCGCCCCCGGCCGGGGGGTATTGCGTCCCTCGCAACTCGCGCTGGCCGCCGCCCTATGGATCAGCCCGCTGTTCAATCCGCCCAGCGTCTTCCGCCCGGGGTCCCTGACGCCGCTGCTGATCCTCCTGCTGCTCGGCGCCATCATCGTCGAGATCCGCGATGCCGAGATCCTTGGTCGGCGCGCGCCGGCGGGATAGGCGGCCTCCCCACCTGCGCTCTATGGCGGCGCTTGACGGCGGCGCTTGAGCGCGCTGCCCCGACACCCCATTTTGAGGCGTTGCGCGCAGTCGCGATGGCATTGCCGCAACGAGCGCATCCGGGAAGGGAAGAACAATGCCAGCCTTGCAGCCGGCGCGCGGCACCCAGGATTTGTTGCCCGAGGCGGCGCGGCGCCACCGCCGGGTCGGCGACACGGCGCGCGAGACGGCGGCGCTTTATGGGTTTGCCGAGATCGCCACGCCGATCTTCGAATTCACCGAGGTGTTCGCCCGCCCGATCGGCGAGCACACCGACATCGTCTCGAAGGAGATGTACACCTTCACCGACCGCGGCGGCGAGGAGATCACCCTGCGCCCGGAGAACACCGCCGGGGTGGTGCGCGCGGTGCTGTCGAACGGCCTGACGCAGTCGACGCCGCTCAAATTCTTCTATAGCGGCCCGATGTTCCGCTATGAGCGGCCGCAGAAGGGCCGCTTCCGCCAATTCCACCAGATCGGGGTCGAGCTCCTGGGGGTGGCAACGCCGCAGGCCGATATCGAGGTGATCGCGCTCGGCCAGCGGATTCTCAAGGAACTCGGCATCGCCGATCGGGTCGTCCTCGAACTCAATACGCTCGGCGACCCGGAAAGCCGCGCCGCCTATCGCAACGCGCTGGTCGGCTATTTCTCGGGGCGGCGCGAGGATTTGTCCGAGGACAGCCGGCGGCGTCTCGACACCAATCCGCTGCGCATCCTCGATTCGAAAGACCCCGGCGACATGCGGATCAACGCCGATGCGCCGACGTTCGACAGCTATCTGAATGATGCGTCGTACGAGTTTTTTGGTCGGGTGCGTGACGGGCTGGCGCGCCTCGGCATCGCGTATCGCCACAATCCGCGCCTCGTGCGCGGTTTGGACTATTACACCCACACCGCCTTTGAATTTGTAACGACTGATCTGGGCGCGCAGGGCACGGTGATGGGCGGCGGCCGCTACGACGGGCTCGTCGAGCTGATGGGCGGGCCGGCGATGGCCGGCGTCGGCTGGGCGGCCGGTATCGAACGGCTGGCGATGCTGATCGCCGAGCCGCCGGTGCCGCGACGTCCGGTGGCGCTGGTGCCGATCGGCGACGAGGCGGAAGTCTTTGCGCTGGTGCTGGCCGAGGAGC
>DATCQF010000699.1:0-1967 GCA_036569735.1 Allostellaceae bacterium
ATCTCCGGCCGAATCGCCAAGGAAATCTTCGCCGAGATGGTCGAGACCGGCGCCGACCCCGCCGCGATCGTCGAAAAAAAGGGCCTGCGCCAGGTCAGCGACACGGGCGCGATCGAAGCCGCCGTCGATGCCGCCCTCGCCGCGCACCCCGCGCAGGTCGCCCAATACGCAACCAACCCCAAGGTGCTCGGCTTCTTCGTCGGCCAGGTGATGAAGGCGACGGGGGGCAAAGCCAACCCGGGGGTGGTCAACGACCTGCTGCGGAAGAAGTTGACGGGGTAGCGACGCCGTGCTTGACCGCGGTGCTGCCTACCCGGCGGGGCCGCCCGGAATGAGGCGGTAGATGGCGCGCAGGTTGCGGTGGCGTTCGGCGTAGTCCATGCCGTAGCCGACCACGAAATCGTGCCCGATGTCGAAGCCGACATAGTCGGCCGCGAGGTCGAGCGCGCCGGCCGCCGGCTTGCGCAAGAGCGTGCAGAGCGCGAGGCTGGCGGGGCCCTGCCGGTGCAGCACATCGAGAATGGCCGCGCCGGTGCGCCCGGTGTCGAGGATGTCCGCGACCACCAGGACATGCTTTCCGTCGAGCTGGAGCGCATCCGTTCACGACGACGAGGCAGAGGGTCCGGCCGCGGTAATCGGCATCGATCCGGCGGGCGAGCGTAGCGATCCGGGCGCGGATGCGCCGCTCGGAAATCAACAGCAGGACGCGCTCGGTAGTGTCCGGCATGGGCTTGTCCGAGATTGACCTGTGCGAATTTGCGCGCTGACCCTGTCGCGCGGCGCGGGCGGCGCCTGGGCAAGGAATATCGCGAGCGCCTCCCTGGCCGTGCGCGACAATAGCGGCGTCGCCGCCCGATCGGCCGAACCCCCCTGGCGCGCGCCCGGCGCGTTCCTTTGCCTTATCCATACTACCGGTACTGGCATCTGCTGTGTCCCGCGTTCCGGGCGATGGCTCGCATCGCCCGATCTGCGGGGAGTTTAGCGGCCGATCCTGCCGGCACCGTGTGAAGCAACACACATACCGCTCAAATATTCCCCGCCTTCACTTCGAATCCGAAATTGATCGGTGCGTCAATCGCCGGGGTCTCGCCTCCGATCAACTATTCAGCAACGATTAGGCGGTAGAAGCGTTATCGCTAATGCGGAAGAGAGGGATCGGATTTGATGCTGCGGCCAGGACTGACACCAAGGATGACGCGGGGATTTGTCCCGGGACCGACGCCGAGACTGATGTCGCGGACGGTGAGGGCGGGCTTGACCGAGCAGGCTGCCGCCGAGTTCGTTCTCAGGCACGGCCGCGGCGCTTTGACGATCCTCGGGGAGCGTGCCGAAATGGCCGCGGAGCTCGGTCACCGAGTTGCCGCCAAGACGTGGCGCGAGATGGCCGATGCCGTGGCGTGCCTGTTGCGGAGCAGGAAATCCGAGGTGGACCTGACCCGGCCGGCGGCGCCGTAATCCGGTATCGCGCGCGACCTGAGCATGTTCCACCGATGACCCGCCGGGCGCGCCGCGCCCGTGAAGCAATGCCGCGCGCGACCGCACACCGTGCCGATCTATGAGATGCGACCGGTCGGCGACGAGGCGATCCTGATCGGGTCGTAGCGCCCGGCGCAGCGCGGGATCGGCCGGTTTGCGCCGCCCGGAGAGCCCCGGGGAAGCTACCGGGGGAGGCCCGGCGAGGCGATGCATCTGGACACCCCGGGCAGACATCCTCTATAAGCCCGGCCGTCCTCGACGCCCAGGTAGCTCAGCTGGTAGAGCAACGGACTGAAAATCCGTGTGTCGGTGGTTCAACTCCGCCCCTGGGCACCACTTTTTTCTAAGTTATCTCAGATACTTGCATGAAGGGGCCGCTCGCCGAGGCGGCCCTTTTCATGTCGCAACCCCTCGCAACACGATCCAAGCATTTTCAACGGTTCCCAACCTGTCGCGGCAATTCCGTGCGACATGGCTGCAACATATTACCC
>DATCQF010000700.1:0-3367 GCA_036569735.1 Allostellaceae bacterium
CCGGCAAGACGCTATTGGCGCGCGCCGTCGCGGGCGAGGCCAATGTGCCGTTCTTCTCGATCAACGGCTCGGAATTCGTCGAGATGTTCGTCGGGGTCGGCGCGGCGCGGGTGCGCGACCTGTTCGAGCAGGCGCATCAGAAGGCGCCCTGCATCATCTTCATCGACGAGCTCGACGCGCTCGGCCGCGCCCGCGGGGCCTCCCCCTATGGCGGCGGCCATGACGAGAAGGAACAGACGCTGAACCAGCTGCTGAGCGAGCTCGACGGCTTCGACACGCGCGCCGGCATGATCCTCCTCGCGGCGACCAACCGCCCCGAGATCCTCGATCCGGCCCTCTTGCGCGCCGGCCGCTTCGACCGCCAGGTGCTGGTCGATCGGCCGGACAAGGTGGGGCGAGTGCAGATCCTCGAAGTGCACAGCCGTAAGGTCCACATGGCCCAAGGGGTCGATCTCGAAACCGTGGCGGCGCTGACCCCGGGGTTTACCGGCGCCGATCTCGCCAATCTGGTCAACGAGGCCGCGCTCCTGGCGACACGGCGCGGCGCCGAGGACGTGACCCTCTCTGATTTCACCGCCGCCATGGAGCGCATCGTCGCCGGCCTCGAAAAGAAGAACCGCCTCCTCAACCCGCACGAGCGCGAGGTCGTCGCCCATCACGAGATGGGGCATGCCCTCGTTGCCCTGTCGCTGCCGGGCACCGACAAGGTTCACAAGGTATCGATCATCCCGCGCGGCATCGGTTCGCTCGGCTACACGATCCAGCGGCCGACCGAGGACCGCTATCTGATGACCCGCCGGGAACTCGAGAACAAGATGGCGGTGCTGCTCGGCGGCCGGGCGGCCGAGCACATCGTGTTCGGCGAATTGTCGACCGGCGCTTCCGACGATCTGGTCAAGGTCAGCGACATCGCGCGCAGCATCGTCACCCGCTATGGCATGACCGAGGAACTCGGCCAGGTCGTCTACGAAAAGAGCCCGCAGAGCTTTCTCGGCGGGCAGCCGCAGCAGATGCCGTACTACGAGCGCAGCTACAGCGAGGCCACCGCCCGCGAGATCGACGCCGCCGTCAAGGCGATCGTCGACGAAGCGTTTCGCCGCACGGTGACCCTGTTGCGGGCGCAGCGCGACACCCTCGAACGCGGCGCCCGGCTCCTCCTCGAGCACGAAACCCTCGACGAGGCCGACCTCGCCGCGTTGCGCCAGGAGCAGCATGCGGTCGCCGGCTAGGTCCGGGCGGCCGGTCGGGCTCCGATCGGGCCGGCGCGGTTGCATGTGCCGGCTGTTGCATGTAGGCGGCGCTCGGCCGATGATAGGCGCGCGAACCGCAGCAGGCGGCACCAACCGCAACGGGCATGGCCAATCGTAACAGGTAGGGAATGTGAAGAAATCAGCAACGGATAGCGGCACCGCGCGATACGGGCGTGGCACCGGCGTGCCGAACCCGGTCGATGTTCATGTCGGTGCCCGGGTCCGCACGCGACGGCTGTTGATCGGCATGAACCAGGAGACGCTCGCCCGGGCGCTCGGGCTGACCTTTCAGCAGGTGCAGAAATACGAGGGCGGCGCCAATCGGGTCAGCGCCTCGCGGCTGTCTCAAATCGCCGAGATCCTCGGCGTGTCGATTTCCTATTTCTTCAACGATCTTGAGCCCGACGGGGCCGCACCGAGCCGGCGCGATGTGGAGGCGCGCGAGCGCTTGCAGCGCCCGGAAACGATCGAGCTGATCCGTTCCTATTACGCGATCGGCGATTCCGAAACTCGCCACCAGTTCCTCGAAATGGTCAAGGCGGTGGCGCTGTCGCATCAGCGCCAGCAATAGAACGCGATGAGGCGGAAGAGGATAGGCGAGGGCGCTGTCGCCGGGTCCCCGCCGCGCCTTCCGCCGGCCACACCGATGAACGATCGCCCCGCCAATCGAAATTCCCAATGAACGAGCGCCGATGAACGATACCGTGGCTGTTTCGCCCGGTGGTCTTGACGCTGCCGCGAGCGCACCCCTCGATGTCGATACGCTGGTTGCCGCCTTCCGCGGCCGCACCGCAAAGATCGGCGTGATCGGGCTCGGCTATGTCGGGTTGCCGTTGCTGCGCACCGTGGCCGAGCGCGGCTTTTCGGCGCTGGGCTTCGACATCGATCGCACCAAGGTGGAGACCCTCAATGCCGGCGGGTCATACCTGCGCCACATCAATGCGGACAGCATTGCCGTGGTGCGGCAGAGCGGACTGCTCGCCGCGACCGACGATTTCTCCCGGCTCGGAGAGGTCGATGCGATCATTCTGTGCGTGCCGACCCCGTTGACCCGGCAACGCGAGCCGGATCTCGGGTTTATCGTCTCGACCACGGCTGCCGTGGCGCCCTATCTGCGGCGCGGCCACCTGGTCGTGCTCGAGTCGACGACCTATCCCGGCACGACCCGCGAGATCATGCAGCCGATCCTGGAGCGGTCGGGGCTGCGCTCCGGACGGGACTTTTTTCTCGCCTACTCACCCGAGCGCGAAGACCCCGGCAATGCGGATTTCTCGACCGGCGACATCCCCAAAGTGGTTGGCGGCGACGGACCGGATGCGCTGCGCCTCGTCGCTGCCCTCTACGATAGCCTGGTGGCGCGGACCGTGCCGGTGACCTCGCTCGAAGCCGCCGAAGCGGTAAAGCTGACCGAGAACATCTTTCGCTCGGTCAACATCGCCCTCGTCAACGAGCTGAAAATCGTGTTCGAGGCAATGGGGATCGACATCTGGGAGGTGATCGAGGCGGCCAAGACCAAGCCCTTCGGCTATATGCCGTTTTACCCCGGCCCCGGGCTTGGCGGGCACTGCATCCCGATCGATCCGTTCTACCTGACCTGGAAGGCGCGCGAATTCAACATCGCGACCCGCTTTATCGAACTCGCCGGCGAGATCAATACGGCGATGCCCCAGCGGGTCGTCGAGAAAACCGTGGAGGCGTTGAGCGAGCGCTCCGGCCGGGCGCTCAAGGGCGCACGCATCCTGATGATCGGCATCGCCTACAAGAAAAACGTCGACGACATGCGCGAAAGCCCGGCGCTGACCATCATCGAGTTGCTCGAGCGGCGCGGGGCGCTGGTGTCGTTTCACGATCCCTATATCGCCGAGATCCCGCCGACCCGCGAGCACGCGCAATTCGCCGGCCGCCGCTCGACCGCGCTGAGCGCCGGGTCCGCCGCCTCCTTTGATGCCGCGATCATCTGCACCGACCACGACCCGGTGGATTACCGGCTGCTCGCCGAGCACTGCCCGCTCATCATCGACACCCGCAATGCCTGCGCCCGCCGCGGACTCTCCGGCGACCGCGTGGTCAAGGCATGAGCAGCGGCGATAACCCCTCTCCCGCATTGCGGGAGAGGG
>DATCQF010000701.1:0-1746 GCA_036569735.1 Allostellaceae bacterium
GTCGACTACGGCAGCGATCTGCGCGACAGCGCCGGGGTGCTCGCCTTTGCCGGTGATGATCGGGGGGTGCAGCCGCGGCTGACCGCCGTCATGGACCGCATCGCCGAATTGTTCGCCCGCACCCGGCAGACCAGCACGCAGGAAGAGGCCTGGCTGTTGATGGCGGCCGAGGCGGCGGTGCGCGCGACCGGCGGCGAGATGACGGTCTCCACCGGCGGCGCGGCGCCGCAAAAGCGCGGCGAGCCGCTTTATCTGCGGCGCGCGCTCGGCTCCGGCGCGGCACCCGTGTCGGTGGCCAACCGGGGCACTGCGGCGGCGTGGCGCACGGTCTCGATCACCGGGGTTCCCCGAGCCGATCTGCCGGCCGAAAGCAGCGGCTACTGGGCCGGAAGATGGGTTTTTCGTCCCGATGGTTCGCTCGCGGATTTGACCAAGGTGCGCCAGACCGATCTCTTTGTCGTCGTCATCAAAGGGAAGCGCACCGACCCGTCGCGGGCGGCGCGGACCCTGGTCGTCGACCTCTTGCCCGCGGGCTTTGAGATCGCGACGGCGACGGTAAGCGGCCAGTCGGCGGGGAATTACCCCTGGCTCACAAAGCTTACCGATACGGCCTATACCGAGGAGCGCGACGACCGTTACATCGCCGCGCTCGACATGGGCGCCGGCGCCGGCGAATTCACCCTGGCCTATGTCGTGCGCGCGGTCACCCCGGGCGAGTTCAAGTATCCCGCGCTCGTCGTCGAGGACATGTACGAGCCGGAGACCACAGGTCGCACCGCGATCGGCACGCTCAGCGTGCAGGCGCGGTGAACCTGTTCCGCCACCCCTCTAAATCCCTCTCCGCCCTTCAGGGGGGAGAGGGAGGGGACCCATTGCGCTGCAATGGGGAGGGGGTGAGGTGGGTATCGGCAAGCGCTCTGGCATCCCCCACCTCACCCCGACCCTCTCCGCCCCCGAGGGCAGAGAGGGAGCAAGTTTGCGGCGACGGCTCGGGATCCCCTTGTTCGGAGGATCTGCTGGCTTGCTGGCTGTACTTGCAGCCGCCTACCTCGCGCTCCCATCCCCCGCCCTTGAGCGCAGCCGCAGCTTGTCGATGCTGGTGCTGGCGCGCGACGGCTCCATTTTGCGCGGCTTTCTCTCCGCCGACGGCAAATGGCGCTTGCCGGTGAGCGCGCAATCGGTCGACCCGGTTTACCGCCGCATGCTGATCGCCACCGAGGACCGGCGCTTCGCCGAGCACAAGGGGGTCGATCCGCTCGCCGCGCTGCGGGCGCTCGGCCAGCTTGCGCGGCACCGCCATGTCGTTTCCGGCGCCTCGACCCTGACGATGCAGGCGGTGCGCCTCCTCGAGCGGCGGCCGCGCAATCTGTCATCGAAGCTCGTCGAGATGGCCGAGGCGCTGAGCCTGGAGCGGCAACTCCCCAAGGACGATATCCTCTCCATCTATCTGACCCTGGCGCCGTTCGGCGGCAATCTCGAAGGGGTGCGGGCCGCGAGCCTGGCGTATTTCGGGAAGGAGCCGAGCCATCTGTCGCCGGCCGAGGCGGCTCTCCTCGTCGCGCTGCCGCGCTCGCCCGAGCATCTGCGCCCCGACCGCCACCCCGCCGCGGCGGGGCTCGCACGCGACACCGTACTCGCGCGGATGCGGGAGCGCGGGGTCATCTCGGACAGCACTGGAGCGAGGCCCGTGCCGAGCCGATCCCGCAGCACCGGTTGGCGCTGCCGTTTCATGCCGCGCATCTGGCG
>DATCQF010000702.1:0-5552 GCA_036569735.1 Allostellaceae bacterium
CATCCAGGCCGCGCCGGCCGATCGCCGCGTAGAACGACGCCGGGAGAAGGGGATCGACCGCGATCGCCTTGCCACGCTGGCGCGCGCCGGGCAGCGGCGGCACGGCGCGGCCGTGGCGGACCGCCCAGAGGAGCGCGCGGAAACGCTCGGTCTCGGCGCCGAGCAGCGGCTCGACATAGATGGTGTGGGTCCCGAAACGGATCCCGAGCCGGCCGAGCGCACGCCGGCCCGGGGAATCGAGCGCCTTCAGCGGCGCGGCGACATCCTCGGCCGCGAGACAGCCGAGCGCGTCGACCAGCTGGAAGACGAGACCGCGTCCGGCGCCCTCGAGCGGCAGCGCCTGGGCGGCGAAAAGCGGCGCGAGGCGACGCTCGATCTCGCCCTTGACGAAAAGCTGCAGGCGCTGGCGCACGCGGTCGCGCGCCTCGCCATCGAGAAAATCGCTGGCGCGCACCTCGACCCGCGGCGCCAGGATGGCATCGCTGGCGACGAGCCGGCCGACCGGCCCGCCGCGCCACAGCACCGCCCCGCCCGCGCCGATCGCAAAGGCCTCGTCGCCATCTCCCGCCAGCTGGTGCGCCCGCGCCGCCACCTCGCCGCGCAACACGCGGTTGGCGGCGGTGATCAGGGTGCGCTTGGCGTTGCCCTCCGACGCGACGTCGGGCACGAAGCGGAACCCGTCGAGCCGGCCGACATAGGCGCCTTCGACGCGCACCTCGCCAAGCTTGTCGACCGATGCCAAGATGTCGGCGTCGTCGGCGAGGTGGCGCACGAGAAAGGCCGAACGGCGGTCGACAAAGCGCTGGGTGATGCGCTCGTGCAGCGCGTCGGACAGCCGGTCCTCGATTCCACGGGCGCGCTCCTGCCAATCGGCGGCGCCGGCGACCCAGTCGGGGCGATGGGTGATGTAGGTCCAGGTGCGGACATGGGCGATGCGCGCCATCAGCGTGTCGATGTCGCCGTCGAGGCGGTCGAGCTGGGCCATCTGGGCGCCGACCCATTGGCTGGGCAGCCGCTCGCCCGGTCCCGCGACATGCAGAAAGCACTGCGCGAGGAAACGCGCGTGACTGTCGCGCATCACCTTGCGGAAGTCGGGGATCTGGCAGACCTCCCACAGGAGGCGTACCGCGGCCGGATGGGTGGCGAGCCCCATCACCTCGGCGTTGTGCGACAGAATTTGCAGCGCGCGATGGTCGTCGGCGTCGCGGATCTGCACGAGCCCCGGCGCGGGCGGGCGTTCGTCGAGCGCGCGCAGCAATGCGCCGACCGTGTCGAAGCGCAGCCTCGTATTGCGCCAGGAAACATGGGTCAAGGGCTCGAACCGGTGCTCCTCGACGGCCGCGACGATCGCCGGGTCGAGCGCTCCCTCGTCGGCGGTGGTGCCGAATGTGCCGTCGCTCATGTGGCGGCCGGCGCGCCCGGCGATCTGGCCGATCTCAGCCGGCGACAGGCGGCGCGGGCCCCGTCCGTCGAACTTGGCGACCCGGGCGAAGGCGACATGGTCGAGGTCCATGTTGAGCCCCATGCCGATCGCATCGGTGGCGACGAGATAATCAACTTCGCCGGCCTGGAACATGCCGACCTGGGCGTTGCGCGCCCGGGGGCTCAAGGCGCCGAGCACGACCGCGGTGCCGCCGCGCTGGCGCCGGACCAGCTCGGCGAGCGAGAACACATCGGCGACGGCAAAGGCGACGACGGCGCTGCGCGGCGGCAGGCGCGTCACCTTTTTGTGCCCGGTATGGGTCAAGGTCGAGAGGCGCGGCCGGCTGATGTATTCCGCGCGCGGAACGAGGCGTCGCATCAGCGGCTTGATCGTGTCGGCCCCGAGAAACATCGTCTCCATGAGGCCGCGCGCGTGCATCAGGCGGGCGGTAAACACGTGGCCGCGCTCGGGGTCGGCGCACAGCTGGATTTCGTCGACGGCGAGAAAATCGACCGGCCGGTCGAGCGGCATCGATTCGACGGTGCAGACAAAATAGGACGGGTTGGGCGGCAGGATCTTTTCCTCGCCCGTGATCAGCGCGACCGCGCGCGCGCCGCGCGCCCGCACCACGCGGTCGTAATTCTCCCGCGCCAGGAGCCGCAGCGGAAACCCGATCATGCCGCTTTGATGGTCGAGCATGCGCTCGATCGCGAGATGCGTCTTGCCGGTATTGGTCGGCCCGAGGACCGCGACGAGGCGCGGTGCGGAACGGAGCATCACCATGCCGCTTAAGGTGCGGTACCCGCCGCCATAGAGCAAGAGCCAAGGTGTCGCTGGCCGCCAGCCATCTCTCCGGCGCCCCGTCCGATCCACCCCGCTCCTGGCGGTGTCCGACTCGCCTTGTCTCGCCCGCGCAGTTAGGCACCTCTTTCAGGACAGGGCGACCCCCGAAATTTGAAAAGTTGAGGCTTTGCCCCGTCCGGGTTCGTGCCTTGGCTTGGATTTCTGCTTTCGGCGGTGGGGCGCTGCTGCGTGTCGGATGACGCCTTGGCGCAATTACGCGTCAAGCGGGGAAAAGGAGTAGGACACACCACTTGACGCGTGGCGACCGTATCGCTGAGCGCTGCGCCTTTCGGTTGATCGAATTGTGATATGCTGAGCTACCTATCGGGCCTGACCTGGTAGTCGCGTGGTAACTTCGACGGCTTGCCGGGCAGGCAACACGCGATTTTGCCGTTGCTCAAGAGTCCAAAGGGACAATCCTCGTCCAACTACGACCCGGAATCCGGGGAATGTCGGCTAAGCTGAACCGTATTGCTGTATGCATCGCCGTGGCCTGTTTGGCGAGCGTTGCAAGCCCCGTCGCAGCTGCGCCCGATGCCGCTAGCGCCAAGGCCTTCGTCGAGCAACTCTATTCGCACTATCCGTCGAACCCCAACGGATACGCTGTGGTGTTCGATCCGACGGGCAGGAACGCGAGCAAGGTGTTCGATCCGGGCATGATCGCGGCCTTTCGCGAGGACTCAAGGCTGGCCAACGGCGAGGTCGGCTTCATCGATGAGGACCCGTTGTGCCAGTGCCAGGACGACGCCGACCTGAAGTCAAAGGTCGTATCGGTCACGATGACGGGTCCGAACGCAGCAGACGCTGTCGTCGACCTTCAGTACCCCGGCGAGAAGCCGCTGGCGCTCACCCTCCATCTCGTGCCGGTGAACGGCGCCTGGCGCATCTACGACCTCTCAACGGGCGACGTGAAGAGCTATCGCGCCGATCTCCTCAAGGCGAACAAGGAAGCCGCCGCTCAGCAACATTGACCGCACTCCCTTCGTTACGCTTCGACGCCGCGGACTAAGAGCCGATCCACAAGCGCAGCAGCGCGCCGCCATCTTGGCGGGTCGACGCTTCGCCGCCAGCGACATCAAGGACATCGGCGAGCCAGATCACACGCCGGCGAACACGGGGCGTCTTGCGGCAGAGGCGCGCGGGCCACATATCTCGCGCAGTCCAACCAACATGCCCCTGTCGCCGATGACCCAAGAAACCGTGCCCGAAACCAGAACCTTCCAAGCGGAAGTCAGCCGGTTGCTCGACATCGTCGCGCACTCGCTTTACAGCGAGAAGGAGATATTCCTGCGCGAGCTGATCTCGAACGCCTCGGATGCTTGCGACCGGCTGCGCTATGCCGCGTTGACCGAACCGGCGCTCGCCGAGGGCGAGGCGAATTACCGGGTCGTGCTGACCCCGGTCAAATCCTCGCGCACCCTGACCGTTGCCGATAACGGGATCGGCATGAACCATGACGAGCTCGTCGAAAACTTGGGCACGATCGCGCGCTCTGGCACCGCGGCCTTCATGAGCCAGCTGAGCGGCGATGCGAAGCCGGATTTGAGCCTCATCGGCCAGTTCGGCGTCGGGTTTTATTCGGCCTTCATGGTCGCCGACAAGGTCGAGGTGCTGAGCCGCAAGGCGGGGGACAGCGAGGGCTGGCGCTGGGTCTCGGACGGCAAGGGCAGCTTCACGATCGAACCCGCGGCGAACGTGCCGCGCGGCGCCCGGATCACCTTGCACATGCGGGAAGGGGACGACGAATATCTCGAGCCGCACCGGCTGCAGCAGATCGTCAAGACCTATTCCGACCATATCGCGCTGCCGATTGTCCTCGCCGACGGCAACAAGGAAGAGACGGTCAACACCGCGTCGGCGTTGTGGACCCGGCCGCGCGCCGAGATCACCGCCGACCAGTACAAGGAGTTCTATCATCACGTCGGCCACAATTTCGACGAGCCGTGGCTGACCGTGCACGCCAGGGCCGAGGGCGTCCTCGAATTCACCTACCTGTTGTTCGTGCCGTCAACCAAGCCGTTCGACCTGTTCGACCCGGAGCGCAAGCCGCGCATCAAGCTCTATGTCCGGCGGGTCTTCATCACCGACGAGGGGACCGACCTGTTGCCCTCCTACCTCAGGTTCATCAAGGGCATCGTCGACAGCGAGGATTTGCCGCTCAACATCAGCCGCGAGATGCTGCAGTCGAACCCGACGGTGGCGCGCATCCGCCAGCAATTGACCCGCCGGGTGCTCAGCGAGCTGACCAGGAAGGCAACCGAGGCGCCCGAGGAATACGCCAAATTCTGGGACGGTTTCGGCGCCGTCTTGAAGGAGGGGCTTTACGAGGATAGGGAGCAGCGCGACACCCTTCTGGCGCTCGCCCGCTTCCGCTCGACGACCCGCGATGGGCTCGTTTCGCTCGACGATTATGTCGCGGCGCTGCGGCCGGGGCAGGAGGCGATCTATACGATCACCGGCGATAATCTCGATCTCTTGAAGAAAAGCCCGCAGCTCGAGGGATTTCGCGCCCGCGGCATCGAAGTATTGCTGCTGACCGACCCGATCGACGAGTTCTGGGTGTCGGCGATCGGTACCTATCAGGAAAAGCCGTTCAAATCGGCCACCCGCGGCGGCGCCGATCTCGACAAGATCACGCCGGCCGAGGAGAAGGAGGCCGCCGACAAGCCCGAGCCGCCGGCCAAGCTCGCCAGCCTCATCGCGATCTTCAAGCTGGCGCTCGGCGATGCGGTGAAGGACGTGCGCAGTTCCGAGCGGCTGACCGACAGCGCGGTGTGCCTCGTCGCCGACGAGGGCGACATCGACATGCACCTGGAGCGCCTCTTGAAGCAGCACCGCCAGCTCGACAGCGCCGCCAAGCGCATCCTCGAACTCAATCCGCGCCACCGGCTGATCGAGCGCCTGGCCGCCTCGGTCGGCGAAATCGGCGCGTCCGACCAGCTCGGCGAATTCGCCTGGCTGCTGCTCGATCAGGCCCGCATCGTCGAGGGCGAGCAGCTCCCCGATCCTCCGGCCTTTGCCCGCCGTCTCGCGAGCCTCCTCGAGCGCGGTCTCCCCGCCGCGGCCTGAGCCGCCCCCCGCAGCGGCGGCTCAGCGCGCCGTGCGGTCGGGGTTGACCCACTGGATCGACGGTCCCGACGGCGCGGCAGCGGCCTCGGCGCCGCGGCCAGGCACGGTTTGCGCCTGCGTCTCGCTGCCGCGATTGAGCGCGCTTTGCGCCGGGGCGGGGGCAACCGGCTGAGCCAGCCTCGCAGCCGGCGCGTATCCCGGGGCGGGTGGGTATACT
>DATCQF010000703.1:0-2435 GCA_036569735.1 Allostellaceae bacterium
GCATCGCTCCCAGCAGCGCGAGAGTGCCGCCGACGTTGTTCCAATAATAAAGCTCAGGGTCGGCAACCGACTCGCCGACATAGGCGAACGCCGCGAAATGCATCACCGCGGACACCTGGTGCGTGCGCAGCGCCTCGCCGAGCCGGGCGAGATCGTGGAGATCGCCTTCGACGAGCGGCCCCCAGCGCACCGCCTCGCGGTGCCCGCGCGACAGGTTGTCGTATACCACCGGCCGATAACCGGCGCTGGCCAATGCCTTGCAGGCGTGACTGCCGACATAGCCGGCGCCGCCGGTGACGAGGATCGATTGCGACATCAGGCCATTACCGGCTACCGTTGCATAAGCCTGGGAACAACGGGGGATCGTGTCCTTCTCTTCCATTTCGGGCGGGCTCTTTCGCCTCGGGCGGGTGCGTCAGCTCGCCGCGCCGCCCGATGGGGGGAATAACCCCCGGGATGACACGTTCTGGGCTGCACTGGCCGTCAGGACAGCAGGGGAGACCGCGTCCATGCGCATCGCGATGATCGGGACAGGATATGTCGGCCTGGTATCCGGCGCGTGCTTTTCGGAATTCGGCGTGTCGGTGACCTGCGTCGACAAGGATGCCGGCAAGATCGGGCGCCTGTCGCGGGGCGAGATCCCGATCTTCGAACCCGGGCTCGACCAGCTGGTCGCCGGCAACGCCGCGGCGGGGCGGCTCAGCTTCACGACAGACCTCAACGCCGCAGTCGATGGGGCCGATGCGGTATTCATCGCCGTCGGGACACCGTCGCGGCGCGGCGACGGCCACGCCGATCTGAGCTACGTCTTCACCGCCGCCGGTGAAATCGCCGACGCCCTCGCGCGGGGAGAAGGCGGTCGCCCGGTCGTGGTGACCAAGTCGACGGTGCCGGTCGGCACCGGCCGACAGGTCGAGCGCATCCTCAGACAAGCGCTGCCGCACGGCAATTTCGATGTCGCGTCGAACCCGGAATTCCTGCGCGAAGGATCGGCCATCCAGGATTTCATGCGACCCGACCGGGTGGTGATCGGCGCCGAGAGCGAGCACGCGCGCGGCGTGCTGGCGGCGCTCTATCGGCCGCTCTATCTGCTCGAAACCCCGATGGTGTTCACCTCGCTCGAGACCGCCGAGCTGATCAAATATGCGGCAAATGCTTTTCTCGCGACCAAGATCACCTTTATCAACGAGATGGCGGATCTCTGCGAGGCGGTCGGCGCCGATGTCCAGGACATCGCCCGCGGCATCGGTCTGGACGGGCGCATCGGCCGCAAATTCCTCCATGCCGGCCCCGGCTTTGGCGGCTCGTGCTTCCCCAAGGACTGTCAGGCGCTGGTCCGCTCCGCCGAGCTTGCCGAGACGAAGCTGGGGATCGTGGAGACCGTGCTGCGCGTCAATGATGCGCGCAAACGCGCGATGGCCGACCGGATCATCGCGGCTTGCGGCGGCACGGTGGCCGGCAAGACGCTGGCGGTGCTCGGGCTCACTTTCAAGCCCAATACCGACGACATGCGCGACAGCCCCAGCCTTGCGATATTGCCGGTCTTGCGCGAGGCCGGGGCGGTGATCCGCGCTTTTGATCCCGAAGGCATGGCAGAAGCACGAAAGCTGATGCCCGACCTCGACTATTGCGAGGGTGCCTACGACACGATGAGAGGGGCGGACGCGCTCATTCTGATCACCGAGTGGAACGCGTTCCGCGCGCTCGATCTCGAGCGGGTCAAGTCGCTGCTGCGCGAGAAGCTGGTCATCGACCTGCGCAACATCTACGCGCCGGACGAGATGATCGCAGCCGGCCTTACCTATCACAGCATCGGCCGCCCGAATGGCGAGCCCGCGACCGAGCAGCCCGCCGGTCTGCGGGCGATTGCCTGAACGAGCGTGTTATCGACCACCCGGCCCGGCCGGCCAATTTCCGCGGGCAACTTCTAAAGGACGCTGCGATGCGCACTGTTTTGAAACGGATTCTGGTCACCGGCGGCGCCGGATTTCTCGGCTCGCATCTTTGCGAGCGCCTGCGCGCCGAAGGCCACGACGTGCTCTGCGTCGACAATTACTTTACCGGCCGCAAGGACAATATCGCCCACCTCCTGGGTGACCCGCATTTCGAGGCGCTGCGGCACGACGTGACCCACCCGCTGTTTGTCGAGGCCGACGAGATCTACAACCTCGCCTGCCCCGCGTCGCCGATCCATTACCAATTCGATCCGGTGCAGACGACCAAGACCAGCGTCATCGGCGCGATCAACATGCTGGGGCTGGCCAAGCGCCTCAAGGCCAAGATCCTGCAGACCTCGACCTCCGAGGTTTACGGCGATCCGGTGCTCCACCCGCAGCCCGAATCCTACCGCGGCAACGTCAACCCGATCGGCCCCAGGGCCTGCTATGACGAGGGCAAGCGCTGCGCCGAGACGCTGTTTTTCGATTATTACCGGC
>DATCQF010000704.1:0-1738 GCA_036569735.1 Allostellaceae bacterium
CACCGAGCGCGGCCCACAGCACGAGGAGGTGATAGAGGAGATCAGCGCTCTCGCCGACGAGCGCGGCGCGGTCGCCCTTGACGCCTTCGATGACCGCCTCGACGGCTTCCTCACCGAGCTTCTGCGCGATTTTCGCGGTGCCGCGGGCGAACAGCTTGGCTGTGTAGGAGGTGGCGGGGTCGGCGCCGCGGCGCGATTCGATGACCCGCCACAACCGCTCCAGGGCCTCCCCGAGCTGGTCGGCCATCGCTCTAGGGCCGCACCGGCACGCCGCACGCGGCGAGGTGGGCCTTTGCCTCGCCGATGCGGAACGTGCCGAAATGGAAGATCGAGGCGGCGAGGACGGCGGTCACATGGCCGTCGCGGATGCCCTCGACGAGATGGTCGAGGGTGCCGACCCCGCCCGAGGCGATGACCGGCACCCGCACCGCATCGGCGACCGCCCGGGTCAGCGGAATGTCGAAGCCGGATTTGGTGCCGTCGCGGTCCATCGATGTGAGGAGGATTTCGCCCGCCCCGTAATCGACAAGGCGGCAGGCCCAGTCGACCGCGTCGAGCCCGGTCGGCCGGCGCCCGCCATGGGTGAAGATCCCCCACCTCCCGGGTGAGACGGCTTTCGCGTCGATCGCCGCGACGATGCACTGGCTGCCGAATTTCTCCGCCGCCTCGCGCACGAATTCGGGGCGCGCGACGGCGGCGGTGTTGATCGACACCTTGTCGGCGCCGGCGAGCAGCAGCCGGCGGATGTCGTCGACCGTGCGCACCCCACCGCCGACGGTCAGCGGCATGAAGCATTGCTCGGCGGTGCGCCGGACGATTTCGTAGAGCGTGTCGCGCCCCTCATGGCTCGCGGTGATGTCGAGAAAGCACAATTCGTCGGCGCCCTCGCGGTCATAGATCCGGGCCTGCTCCACCGGATCGCCGGCATCGGTCAGATCGACGAAGTTGACGCCCTTGACGACCCGCCCGTCCTTGACGTCGAGGCACGGGATGACCCGCATCTTCAGCATGGCGCCACCTCGGCCGCGACACGCAACGCCGCTTGCGCGTCGATGCTTCCGTCATAGAGCGCGCGGCCGCAGATCGCGCCCTCGATGCCGTCGGCTGCATGAGCGGCGAGCGCCCTGATATCGGCGAGCGTGGCGATGCCGCCTGAGGCGATGACCGGAAGCCCCACCTGCCGTGCGAATTGGGCGATGCCCTCGGCGTCGACCCCGGTCAGCGCGCCGTCGCGGGCGATGTCGGTGTAGACGATCGCGGCAACCCCGGCATCGACGAAACGCCGCGCCAGCGCGACCGCGCCGACCCCGCTGGTTTCAGCCCAGCCCTCGACCGCGACATGGCCCTCGCGCGCATCGATGCCGACGACGACCCGGTCGGGGTAATCGCCGGCGGCGCGGCGCACCAGCGCGGAGTCGCGCAATGCGACCGTGCCAAGCACGATGCGGTCGATCCCCAGATCGAGCCAATAGTCGATCGCGGCGCGGTCGCGGATGCCGCCGCCGAGCTGGATCCGGAGGTCGACCGCCCGGCGGATCGCCCGCACCGCCTCGCCATTCACCGATTTGCCGGCAAAGGCGCCGTCGAGATCGACGACATGCAGCCAGTCGAAACCGAGGCCGGCAAAGTGGCGGGCCTGCGCCGCCGGATCGTCGTTGAACACGGTCGCGCTCGCCATCTCGCCGCGCACGAGGCGGACGCAGGCACCGCCTTTCAGGTCGATGGCGGGAAACAGGAT
>DATCQF010000705.1:0-6047 GCA_036569735.1 Allostellaceae bacterium
GCGCAAACGCATGGAGCGCGAGGGGTATTAGCGGGCATCCCGGCAATTGTAGGATGGGTTGAGCGCAGCGAAACCCATCGACCGGGACCGCGAATTTGATGGGTTTCGCTGCGCTCAACCCATCCTACGTTCTTTATATTGGGCAGCTCCGAGGCGCTACTCCAGCGCCTTGATGATCTCCTCGCACATCTTCTTGGCGTCGCCGAAGAGCATCATCGTGTTGTCGCGGTAGAATAGCTCGTTCTCGACGCCGGCGTAGCCTGAGGCCATCGAGCGCTTGATGAACAGCACGGTCTTGGCGCGCTCGACATCGAGGATCGGCATGCCGTAGATCGGCGAGGTCGGATCGGTCTTGGCCGCCGGGTTGGTCACGTCGTTGGCGCCGATCACGAAGGCGACGTCGGTCGAGGCGAAATCGTGGTTGATCGTGTCGAGCTCGAAGACGTCGTCATAGGAGACGTTGGCCTCGGCCAGCAGCACGTTCATGTGCCCGGGCATGCGTCCCGCCACCGGGTGGATCGCGTAACTGACCTTGACCCCCTCCTTCTTCAGATCATCGGCCATTTCGCGCAGCGCGTGCTGGGCCTGCGCCACCGCCATGCCGTAGCCCGGCACGATGATCACCGAGCCGGCGTTCTTGAGGATGAAGGCGGCGTCGTCGGCGCTGCCCGATTTGACGAGCCGGTCGCCCGCCCCCGGCCCCGTCGGCGCGGCGCCGCCCTCGGTGCCGAAACCGCCCAGGATCACGTTGATGATCGAGCGGTTCATCCCCTTGCACATGATGTAGCTGAGGATCGCGCCCGACGAGCCGACGAGGGCCCCGGTGATAATGAGGAGGCTGTTCGACAGGGTGAACCCGATGCCGGCCGCCGCCCACCCGGAATAGGAGTTCAGCATCGATATGACGACCGGCATGTCGGCGCCGCCAATCGGCAGGATCAGCGCAAAGCCGAAGGCAAGCGACAGCACGACGAGCAGCGCGAAGACGCCGTTCGCCTCGGTCATCACAAAGAGGACGATCAGCGCTATCAGGAGGATGGCGAGCCCGGCGTTGACAAAGTGCTGGCCGGGAAAGACCAGCGGGCGGCCGGATACCAGGCCCTGCAGCTTGGCGAAGGCGACGACCGACCCGGTAAAGGTGATCGCGCCGATGGTGAGGCCGATCGCCATCTCGACCAGGCTCGCGCCGTGGATCGCGCCGCGGATGCCGATGCCGTAGGCTTCGGGCGCGGCGAAGGCGGCGGTGGCGACGCATACCGCGGCGAGCCCGACGAGGCTGTGGAACGCGGCGACCAGCTGCGGCAGCGCCGTCATCTGGATGTTGCGCGCGATATACGTGCCGGCCGCCCCGCCGAGGAGGAGGCCGACGACGATCAGCCAGTAGCTGACCACTTGCGGCGTCGCGAGCGTCGTCAGAATGGCGATCGCCATCCCGGCGATGCCGTAGATATTCCCGCCCCGCGCCGTTTGCGGCGACGAGAGGCCGCGCAAGGCCATGATGAAGCAGATCGAGGCGACCAGGTAGAGCAGGGCCGAGAGATTTTCGCTCATGGTGGACCCTGGCGCCCGCTATTTCTTGCGCTGGAACATTTGCAGCATCCGCTGGGTGACGATGAAGCCGCCAAAGATGTTGACCGCCGCCAGGGTCACTGCGACGAACCCCATGATCTTGGCAAGGCTCAAATTCATCGGTCCGGCGGCGATCAGCGCGCCGACGATGATGACGCTCGATACCGCGTTGGTCACGCTCATCAGCGGCGAATGCAGGGCCGGCGTCACCCGCCACACGACGTAGTAGCCGACGAACACGGCGAGCACGAACACCGTCAGCTCGAAGACGAAGGGGGTCCCGGCAACCGTGCCCTGATGCGTCGACAGAGCGAGAAGCTGCGACAGGTCGTCGAGCTTCTTCGCGAGGCCGCCGGCATCGCCGGCAAGCTCGCCGGCGCGTTGCGCGAGCGATGCGGGGTCCGCCATGCCTTCTCCGTCAGCCAGTGGCGCCAGGGATGGTGCCGGTGGTGGTGGCCGCAGCGGCCGCCGGCTCGGCCGCGAAGGCCGGGTTGACGACCGCGCCGTCGAGGGTCAACAGCGCGGCCTTGACGATTTCGTCCGAGGTGTCGATCCGCAAGTGCCCCTCCTTATCGACGATGAGGGCCAGAAACGCCAGCAGGTTGCGGGCATAGAGCTGGCTGGCGTCGACCGCGATGCGCGAGGGCATGTTGAGGTGGCCGACGATTCTGACACCGTTCGCCGTCACGGCGACCTCGCCGGGCCGATTGCCCTCGACATTGCCGCCCGAATCGACCGCGAGATCGACGATGACCGAGCCCGGCGCCATGCCGGCGACCATCGCCTCGGTCAACAGCACCGGCGCGCGCTTTCCCGGGACGAGGGCGGTGCAGATGACGATGTCGGTCCGGCGCAACGCCTCGGTGATCTTCTCGCGCTGCCGGCGCTGATAATCCTCGTCCATTTCGCGCGCATAGCCGCCCGCCGTCTCGGCGGCGCGCGCGGCCTCATCGTCGACGCTGATAAAGCTCGCGCCAAGGCTCTCGACCTGTTCCTTGGCGGCGGCGCGCACATCGCTGGCGCTGACGATCGCGCCAAGCCGGCGCGCGGTGGCAATCGCCTGGAGGCCGGCGACCCCCGCGCCCATCACCAGGACCCGTGCCGCCTTGATCGTGCCGGCCGCGGTCATCATCATCGGAAAGGCCCGGCCGAATTCGACCGCCGCGTCGAGCACCGCCTTGTAGCCGGCGAGGTTCGCCTGCGACGACAACACGTCCATCGTCTGTGCCCGGGTGATGCGCGGCATCAGCTCCATCGCAAAGGCGGTGATCCCGGCTGTGGCGTAGGCCGCCACATCTTCCGGGTGCCGCAACGGCTGCAACAGCCCGATCAGCGCCGCGCCGCGCTTCATCAGCCCCAGTTCATCGGTTCCGCCCGGCTCACCCACTCCGTCGGCTCCGCCGGGGGCGCCGCCGATCAGCGGCCGCTGCACCTTGAGGACGATATCGGCGGCGGCGAGCGCGGTCGCCGCGTCACCCATGATCGTGGCTCCGGCCGCGCTGTAGGCGGCATCGGCGAAACACGCATCAACCCCGGCGCCGCTTTCGACGACCGGCTCCAAACCCATGCCGACCATCTGCTTGACGCTGTCGGGGGAAGCCGCAACGCGCCGCTCATGCGCGCGGCGTTCCTTTACGACGGCGACCTTCATCGCGGGGCGGTTCCTCGGTCTGCGGAATTTGCTGCCGCGCACAATGCCGCGCGCCAGCGCCTTTGTGAAGCGCGAAGCCGACACGGCGGTTTGGACCAGTCCGGGGCGCGTGATAAGGTGCCGGGCGCTGGCACTACCCTCGGTGCGCGGCCCACACCATTTGCGGGTCTTGTCATGCGTCGTTGGACAGTCGGGACATCCGATGCCAACCCCCACCATCCCCGAGCGCCATCCTCCAAAGGCGCCGGGGAATAATCGACAAGGAGGCACGTTGTCGTTCCGTTGGAAGCATGCAGAAGCGCCGGCTCGCCCGATTGACCACTCCGGGGAACGCGCGGATCCGGCGAGCGCGCGGTTCAGCGAACAGCTGATCGCGATGTTGCCGAAACTGCGTCGCTTCGCCCGGGGCCTCGCCGGGAATGCTGCCGGGGCTGATGATCTGGTCCAGTCCGCCTGCGAACGCGCGCTGGCTCGGGCACATCAATTCGAGGAGGGTACCCGGTTCGACAGCTGGATGTTTCGCATCGTGCAGACGATCTGGATCGATCAGCTGCGCGCCCGCGAGGTTCGCAAGGAGGATGGCGATGTCGCCGAGGAACGCCTCGGAACCGATGAACCGGTCCGCCGCATCGAGGCCCGGCTTGCCCTCTCCGAAATCCGGCTGGCGGTCGAGAACCTGCCGCCGGACCAGCGGGCGACGCTGATGCTCGTGACCGTGGAGGGGCTTAGCTACAAGGAGGCGGCGGTGGTGGCCGGTGTCCCGGTCGGCACGATCATGAGCCGGCTGGCGCGTGCGCGGGTGGCGCTGCAGCAGCAGCTCGACGCCGGCGGCGGTGTCCGCAGGAGTGCAAAGAATGCCGAAGCATAGTGACGAGGCGCTCGTCGCTTATCTCGATGGCGAGCTCGATGGTGCCGAGCGCCATCATGTCGAAGCCTGGCTCGAAGCCGATCCCGCGGTGCGCGACCGGCTGGCCGCGCTTGCCCAATCGGCCGACCTTGTGCGTTCGGCCTATGCCGACATCGTCAACGAGCCGGTTCCCCCCCGCCTGATCGCGGCCGCGAGCGGCGCGGGCAGGGCGGCACAGGCCGCGCCGCAAGAAGCCGAGATCCTGGTCTTGAAGCGGCAGAGCCGGACCGCCGCGGCGCTGCCGTACCGGCGCTGGCAGGTCGGCCTGGCCGCCGCGGCCGGGCTGTTCGGCGTCGTGTTTGGCGGCGCCGGCACCTATTTCGGCATGGGGCTCTTCAACCCGGCGAGCCCCGCCGCCGAGACCCGGCTCGCCGCCGTCGCCGCGAACAACAGCTGGCTCGACAACGCCGCCGGTTACTACAAGCTGACCGTCAATGCCGGCGACAACATGCTGATCGATGTTCCGGCCACCAGCGATACCAGCGAGGCACTGCAAAAGATCAGCCAGAGCCTGCCGCAGCAGGTGCGCCTGCCCGATCTGAAGCCGTGGGGGCTGAGCTTCCGCGGCGCCCGTCTGGTGGTGGTCGACGGGCGGCCGGCGGCGCAGCTGGTCTATATCACCGACAACAAGGCGATCGGCCCCTTGACCCTCGTCATCGGCGCGTCGAAACAGCCCGATATTCCACGGACCTTCGAGCGCCGGCAGGATGTGAACCTGTTGTACTGGCGTCATCAGGGGCGCGCCTATGCGCTTGCCGGCCAGACCGATATCGGCTGGCTCTGGGGCATCGCCAACGACGTGGCCTGGCAGCTCGACGCGATCTGACATCGGGCTGACATCCGGGCTAGCAGAAGCGGCGGCGCTCGCCTGTCGACCGTCGCAGCCCCCCAGATCGATCTTCAACGAAGAAAGCTTCGTTCGCGCGGCGGCGCGCGAACTTGTATGCTTCGGCGAACCGATCTTTCAGCGGAGGAGCAGCCGATGGCCGACACGCCCACCTTTGGACGCTATGCCGAGATCCCCTACGACCAGATGACGCCGGAGCAGCAGGACGGCTATCGCTCGATGATCGAGTCGCGCGGCCGGCTGCCAGGCCCCAACAAGATCTATGTGCACAACCCCAAGCTGGCCAAGGTGATGGGGCCACTGGGCGCCTATTTCCGCACCGGGTATTCATTGAGCGAGCGCGAGCGCGAGATTGCGGTGTGCATCATCAACAGCAAATTCCATTCGATCTACCCGACCAATGCGCACGAACGCGCCGGCAAGGCGGCCGGGCTGCCCAACGACAAGGTCGAGGCGATCCTCTCGGGCCTGCCGACCTCGTTCGACGACAAGCGCGAGCAGGTCGTCTACGAGATGGGGATTTGCCTCTCGAATGCGCGCTGGGTGTCGAAGGGCCTCTTTGACCGCGCGGTCGCGGTGCTCGGGCACGAGGGCATCACCGACGTCATCACCCTGATGGGCTTCTACGCCAGCGTCTCGATGACGCTCGCCTTCTACGACGTCCCCGCCGACGCCGAGGGCATGGCACGGTAACACCGCACTGATGCGCTCGCAACTGGGAGGTCGCCATGCCTGCCATCCTGCACCCTGGCCTCAGCACGCTCGTCGGCAGTTGGCGTTTGCTCTCACTCGGAAATACGTTCTGCGATACCGGAGAACGCGTCGAACCATTCGGCCCAAACCCGGATGGGTGCATGGTGCTGGAGCCTGGAGGCCGGATCATGTTTCTGTTCGCGACGCCAAACCGGCAGCCGATATTGGATTTCTCGGATAACGCCGGGCTGGCAGCGCTGCTCAAACAGATGATGGCCTACACCGGGCTGGTTCGGTGGGACGGTCCCGGACGATTCATAACCACAGTAGATCTTGCCCATAATCCGGCGTGGGGTGGGGAGCAGGTGCGCTTCTTCACG
>DATCQF010000706.1:0-2423 GCA_036569735.1 Allostellaceae bacterium
TGGTAATCTCGGCCAGATCGAAGTCGACAAACTCGACATCGTTGGCAATTTTGAGTTCGATCAGCCGGGGAATCGCGTTGCGCGACGAGCGCCTAAGCGCACCGACCACCCGATACCCCTTGGTCAGGAGAAATTGCGCGAGATACGCGCCATCCTGACCGCTGACGCCGGTGACCAGCGCTGTTCTGGTCATCATGACCCCTTCCTATCGGCGTGCCGCGGGCACCTATCCAGCGCCGGCCTCAGGCCGGGAGGGAAGCGGCCGCCAGACTGGGCCGCGAGTTGCGGAAATCAGTCGCTTTTTCGAAGGCGTCGGCAATGCGCAACAAGCCCGGCTCAGCGAACGGCTTGCCGACGAGCTGGATCGCCACCGGCAGCCCTCCCGCCCCGAACCCCGAGCATACCGTAATCGCCGGATAGCCCGCGACGTTGAACGGCATCGTGAAGCTCGGCGCGGCGAAGGTGTCCCAAACCGGCACCTCGTTGATGTTCGGCGCCTCACCGGTTTGCGACGCGCTCAGCACGATGTCGAGCCCGGCCATCGCCGCCTTCAGCTCGGCGCGCAATTCGCGCCGGCGGCGCACCGCCTGGACATAGTCGACCCCCGAGACGAGCGCGCCGATCATCAACCGCCGCTGCACCCGTTCGCCGAAATCGCCGAGCCGGGTGCGCGACCATTCCTCATAGGCCGCCGCCCGTTCGACGATCGAGATCAACGAGCCGCAGGCGCCCCAATCCTGCAGCGGCGACAGCTGCACCTCGCGGATCTCGGCGCCGAGCCCGCGCAGCGTGGCGATCGCCGCGTCGATGCCGCGGCGGACGCCGTCGCTGACCTTGTAGTCGACCTCGTGGAAATGATGGATGACGCCGATCTTGACGCCCTTGATGCCGGTGCCGAGCCCCGCAGTGTAGTCGGGGACCGGGCGATCGGCGCTCGCCGGATCGCGCGGGTCGTGGCCGGCGAGGGCCTGCAGCATCAGTGCGCAATCCTCGGCGGTCCACGCCATCGGGCCGATATGGTCGAGACTGAAGGCGGCCGGGGCGACCCCGGCGCGGCTGACCAGGCCGTAGGTCGGCTTGATGCCGGCGATCCCGCACAGCGCCGCGGGCCCCCGGATCGAGCCGCCGGTGTCGGTGCCGATGCCGCCGAGGATGAGCCCGGCGGCGATGCCGGCTCCGGTGCCGCTGCTGCTGCCGGCGGTGAAGTGCGCGGTATTCCACGGGTTGCGCGCCGGTGGCCGGGGCAGATCGAAGCTCGGGCCGCCATCGGCGAATTCATGCGTTTGCGTCTTGCCGATCAGGACGGTACCGGCGGCGGCGAGCAGCTCCGCGCAGGTCGCATCGGCGTCGGGAATGTTGTCCTGCAGGATTTTCGACCCGCAGGTCGTCGGGATGCCCTTGGTGTCGACGATGTCCTTGAGCCCGATCGGGATGCCGTGCAGCGGTCCCTTGGAGCCGCCCGCCATGATCGCCGCCTCGGCCGCCCGGGCTTCGGCGAGCGCGCGCTCCCCGGTCAGATGGACAAAGGCGTGCAGCTGTCCGTCGAGCGCATGCACGCGGTCGAGGCAGCCCTGGGTCAGCTCGACCGGTGACAGGCGCCTCGCGGAAATAAGCCTCGCCGCCTCGGCGATCGTCGGGATGGCGTCGGTCATGGCGCATCCTCCCCGAGGTCGTCCTCGGTGAAGCTATAGACGTGCGCCAGCTCGGCCATCCGCCCGCGCGGCTTGCGCACCCGCTCGGCCATTGCGGCGATGGCCGGATAAACCGTCTTCAGCTCGGCCTTTTGCGCTGCGCTCAGATTGAGGCCGGCGCGGGCCAGCAGAAAGTCGAGTGCCTCGTCGGCGATATCGGCTGGCATGATCGGGTCTCCCTGGCTGCGGTCCGGAGCTTGTCGCCTGGACTACAATAAAACCCAATTCGAGGCGCCCGCCAGTCAAACCACATCAGCTGAACCCGTCGCGGTTGACGCGCGATCGCCAGCGGCGCCACGATTGGGCGGCCAAAGCAAAAGGGATGTTCGATGCCGACCGATCAGCGGATCGTGCAGTTGCGCTCGGATGGTCTGGCGCTGTCGCCGGCCGCCTATGCCGGCCTCCTCGCGCGGCTTGCCGAGACCAGCGGTATCGCGCCCGACGATTATTCGCGAGGCGGCGTCGTCGAGGAGCTCGAGGCGCGGATGGCCGCGCTCCTCGGCAAGGAGGCGGCGGTGTTCATGCCGAGCGGCACGCTCGCCAATCACCTCGCCCTGCGTCTCCTCGCGCGCGATGGGCGCCGCGTGCTGGTCCAGCGCGAGAGCCATCTCTACAACGACGAGGGCGACTGCGCGCAGCAGCTGAGCGGGCTGACCCTGGTGCCGCTCGCCGCCGGCCGGGCGAGTTTCACCCTGGCCGAAGCGGCGGCCGAAATCGCCGGCCCCTCTGAGG
>DATCQF010000707.1:0-11207 GCA_036569735.1 Allostellaceae bacterium
GACATGCCGCCACAGGACCTGAAATCGGCCGCCAGTGGAATCGGCTAGCCATACCCCGATTCAATCTGTCGCACCCGATCTTGTGTCCTCGCCCACTCCATAGCACCAGATGCCGTTGCCCGGCCTTTTGCCCCTCTTACATAAAATCCGCAAAGACGGGAAAAGCGATGGGCGAGGGGTTGGTTTTTACTTTCGTAATGTAACCGAGATTTTGCTGTTCGGCATACAAGGAAAAAATGCTCGAACCCTGAAACTCGGCCGAACCCAGGTCAACTACATCGGCGCCCGGAAGCGAGAGCATAGTCGGAAGCCGGATGAGTTGTATCCCCTAATCGAGGGATGTAGCCCTGGCCCCTATTTGGAAATTTTTGCTCGGGGTGCTCGCAGAAACCCGTGCTGGACTGTATGGGGCGACCAAGCTGAAGACGCCTACAGACCGACCTGGGAGACCTACGCATATAATTCCGCCGCCGATCGGGGATTTGATACTACCCCGAGCGCTGACTGAAGGTCACTGATTGCGATGGCGTCCGAAGACGAGGTATGGAAGCCGGGTAGCTTCACAAAAAAATTTAGCTGGGGCACCAGGAGTGATGGCTTAGTTCAACTCTATGAAATCATTAAGCTCGGGTTTGCCGACGTGATGCAGGATACGCGGCGTGACGATTTTCGCCATCGTGTCAGAACCGCGAATCGACCAGACTACATCCCAATTAATTTCTTTCTTTTTAATAAAGTCATGAATGGCGTTGATTATCTCGTTGCTGACGAACTCGTATTCCAGGCGTTAAATAATAACCATACCCCTCGATTTGACAAGCTCGCCTTATTTGCATTCAATTTCAGCTTTGTTGGGAAGTGGGTTGGCGCAAGATCTGGTCAAAGGCGGCCAGCGCTCTGGGCGTACCATTACATCAAAGATCGAGTGGGAGAGCAACTTCACTGGGATCCGGCTCTTGTTAGTGCGGATGACATTCAGAGATTCGTACAAGCAGATCCACGCTACACGGCCAAGACCGCCCGGAAGCTCGCTACAAATCTCAATTACCTTTATTTTCTTGGTAGATTAAGAGAGTTTTCAGAAGGTCGCATCGAGCGTTGGTGGGTGGATGCTGTCTTCCTCGCTTTGGATAGACTAATTGAAGATAGAAAACTAGACGGCTTTGACATTCCGGACTCCCAGTATGCGAATCTTCTGTATCAATCGGGATTTCAGACGCTGAGCGGAAAGAGGAGTCTCGAAAAAGAATTGGCAATCAAACATTTGATCACCCTTTATGTGGCGTGCGGGGGCAGGGACAGGTTCAATGATGACCGTGTAAGCGAAAAGACGGCTCTGGAGTTGCCTGAGATAGAGTGGTTCGTAGCGAATGATTCGAGACCCGTAGGTGCGGTGCACCTTACAAATCCAAATATTTTGAAAAACATTCCACGAGTATGCGCCATGCTTGCGCAGTACGTTGCCGGGTTCGATGTTGTCGACGCGGACCAGTTAGAGAGCTTTAATGCCGAAGAATTCATCCGGCGAAAGACCATAAGCGCTCTGGAAAATTTGAGGGCACAGAACGTGCGACCCACGATGAGTGCTGAGGAACTCATGAAACTCACGAGGGAACGATGACCGCGTTTCTAGATACGAATATCTTAATATATCTTTTAGATCCAGAGGCACAATTTCACACATGGTCTGTGGAGCAGTTACAGAGTTGTAAGGCGAACGGACCCGCTGTCGTTTCTGACATCTGACATCGTGTACTGCGAGTTTTCAGTTGGAATGGCGACCCAAACCGACGTCGACGCGGCGGTGTCGCAATTCGGGTTGGAACGGTTGCGAGCGAGCGATGCAGCGCTTTTTCGTGCAGGTCAGGCATTTGCCGAGTACAAGTCCAGAGGTGGCAACAAGACGAATGTTCTACCTGATTTTCTAATTGGTGCTCTTGCTGAGGTCGCCGGAGCACCGTTGGTCAGGGCAAATCATAAGGATTTTGTCGGGTATTTTCCCAATCTCCAGGTAATAAGCCCGTAACAGGGATGTGTCGCTTGCCACTCGCAAGCACTCCTTCGATTTGTTCCCCAGCCTCAATACGGCTCCCCCACAAAAATAAACGTGGTGCCGGTTACGATTGGGGCGCTGGCGCCGACGAAGGAGATGTTGGCGTTTTTGACCTGGCGGGAGCCGGCGCGGCCGGAGGCTTGGAGGGCGCCTTCGATGATGTGCCAGAGGCCGTGGATGCGCCCGGTGCCGAGGCTGCCGCCGAAGGTGTTGAGGGGAAGATCACCGTCGAGTTCGATGCGGCCGTCCTGGATGAAATCGAGCGTCTCGCCCTCCTGGCAGAACCCGTAGGATTCCAGGCCGTAGATCACCGAGGCGGAGAAGCCGTCGTAGATTTGCGCGACGTCGACGTCCTTTGGGGTGAAGCCGGAGCGCTCCCAGGTCAATTTCGCGGAGCTGCTGCCGCCCGCCATGTAGCTCGACAGGCTGCCGATGCGGCCGGCCACCTCGAAGTGGAGCCGCTGGCCGTAGCCGGCGAGGTAGGCCGGGGTGGGCTTGAGATCGCGCGCCCGCTCGGCCGTCGTCAGGACGAGGGCAACCGCGCCCTGTACCGGGATGTCGCAATCGAAGAGGCAGAACGGATAGGCCACCATGCGCGACGCGAGGTAGTCCTCCCGGCTGAGGGGCGTGCCGTAGAACCAGGCGTGCGGGTTGTGCTGGGCGTGTTTGCGCTGGGTCACGGCGAGGGTCGCCATCTTCTCGCGGTTCTGGTTGTTGCGCTCGAGCCAGCGGGTGTAGGCGACCGCCATGCCCTGTCCCGGGCCGCCAAAGCCGTAGGGCGCGGTGAACTGCGTGGCGCCCGCCGCCATCCCGCTCGGCAGGTTCTGGTAGGTGCCGCGCGGGTTGTGCATCGCGCGCCACACGACGGCGTATTTGCACACCCCGGCGAGGAGCGCGTTGACCGCCTGCTGCACCGCGCCGCCGATGTTGGTGGTGCCGACCTGGATGTGCCAGCTGAGTTCGGGCAGCTTCAGCATCGCCATCATGCAGTTGACCGAGACGATCGAGATGCCGTCGACCTCCGCATGGCCGGTGGCCGGCAGTTCGGGATAGGTCGCCAGACCGTCGATGTCGGACATCTCGAGGCCGGAATCCGCGACGGCGTCTTTCACCGCCGTCAGCGCATGGGCGGCGAGCGGAATGTCGGCGAGGCGCGAGACCTTGGAAAATCCCACGCCGCTAACCGCGATCTTGCACCGGTTCTCCCACATCGGGCTCTCTCCCACTCTCAGAGCAATCGCGTTTGCACTTTTGCATTCGTCACCCCCGCGAAAGCGGGGGTCCAGGGGCGAGCGACGTCGTGTGTGTCCCACGGCGCGGTCGGCGGCCCTGGACCCCCGCCTTCGCGGGGGTGACGATCCGGTGAGATGGCGCACTGCATTTTGGAACGAGGCTCAGCCGAGCAGCAGGTTGCGGGTGCTCGTCGGCAGTCGCACGACGAGCCCGTCGAGCTCTTCGGTGATGATGATCTGGCAGCCGAGCCGCGAGGTCGCGGTCAGGCCGAACGCAAGGTCGAGCATGTCCTCCTCGTCCTCGCTTGCCTCCTTCAAGAGTTCGTACCATTCCGGATCGACGACGACATGACAGGTCGAGCAGGCGAGCGACCCCTCGCAGGCGCCTTCGATGTCGATGCGGTTCTTGTGGGCGATCTCGAGCACCGATAGGCCGAGCGGCGCATCGACCTCGCGCCGCGTCCCGTCGCGTTCAATGAAGACCATCCTGGGCATAGGCGGCGCTCGGCTACGGCGCTTCCGGTCGCGGCGCCATATCTTCGGCGAGGATTGCCGCGGCAAGCGCCGGCGGCCCGGAGGCCGGGATGTCGCCCCGCGCGACGATACGCAACAGCGTGAGCCCCGCCGCCTCGCCCGCCGTCAGCAGCCGGGCGGCAAAGCCGGCATCCGGCACGGCGGCCAGGGTGACAACGGCATGCGTCACGGGCTGGGCGAGCGAGCGTTCGGCGCGCAGCCGCGCCCCCTAGAACAAATCCCGCCATTCCTCGCCCGGCGCTGCAGGCGACGGCACCGCGAGGTCGAGCGCGAAGCCGTCCCGATCGCCGAGCACCACCGCATTGCCGCCGACCGCGACCGCCACTTCGGCTGCCGCGCCGCCGATGTCGATGCCGATCGCGACGCCCGGCGCGTCGGGGTCGACCGGAGAGCCGTCCGGCTCCTCGATTTGAAACAACTTCACGGTTCTACCAATTTTGACATGGACCGCAGGTGTCCCGCCTGCATGCGGGCGGGACGCCCGCGATCCTTGTGGTTCCCTGATGATCAAACGTGGAAGGATTCGCCGCAGCCGCAGCGGCCCTTTTCGTTCGGGTTGCGGAAGACAAAGCCCGATTGGAGCTTCTCCTCGACGTAATCCATCTCGGTGCCGATGATGAACATGACGGCCTTGGGGTCGACGATGATCGTCACCCCCTTATCCTCGACGATCTCGTCGAATTTCCCCTTCTCGTCGGCGTATTCGAGCGTGTAGCTGAGCCCCGAGCAGCCGCGCGAACGCACCCCGACGCGCACCCCCACCGAGGGCTTGCCGCGCCCGGCGAGCAGCGCCTGGATGCGCTCCGCCGCGGCGTCCGTCACGCTCAAAGCCTGCTTCAGCGCCATGTTCCCGTTCTCCCGGCCTCAGGTATCGCCGCCACCAACCATCCAGTCAATCTTATCCAGTCGGCCAACCTTATATAAGCATTCCTATGTAGGGCGCAGGGCGCCTTGCGTCATCCTCCGATCGGCGTGCAATCGGTCGGCGGCGGCGGCCAATGCATCGACCGCGAAGTCGATTTCGGCCGCGGTGGTGAAGCGGCCGAGGCCGAGCCGGATCGACGCATTCGCGAGGTCATCGGAGAGGCCGAGCGCGCGCAGCACATAGGACGGCTCGATTGTCGCCGAGGTGCAGGCCGACCCGGTCGACATCGCAACGCTCGGGCAGGCTTCGATCAGTTCGGGTGCGGTGAGGCCCGGGAACGACAGGTTCAAATTGCCGGCCAGGCGGTGCTCGCTGTCGCCGTTGACGGCGAGCCCGCCGACCCGGCGCATCAAATTCTCCTGCAGCCGGTCGCGCAAGGTGCGCAGCCGCACCGCCTCGCCCGCCATCTCGGCGGCGGCAATCGCCGCGGCGCGCCCCAAACCGACGCAAAGCGGGGTCGGCAGGGTGCCCGAGCGCAGCCCCCTCTCCTGCCCGCCGCCATCGATCAGCGGTATCAGGCGCACCCGCGGCCGGCGCCGGACATAGAGCGCGCCGACGCCCTTCGGCCCGTACATTTTGTGGCCGGAAATCGACATCAGGTCGATCTGCATCGCCACGACGTCGAGCGCGATCTTGCCGGCGGCCTGGGCGGCGTCGGTGTGGAAAAGGACACCCTTCGCGCGGCACAGCGCGCCGATCTCCGCCAGAGGCTGGATGACGCCGATCTCGTTGTGCGCCGCCATCACCGATACGAGGAGCGTGCGCTCGCTCAGCGCCGCGGCGAGCCGGTCCGGCGACAAGAGCCCGCTCGGCTCGACCGGCAGGTAGGCCACCGCGAAGCCCTCGCGCTCCAGCGCGGCGGCGCTTTCGAGCACGCATTTGTGCTCGGTCGCGAGGGTGATGATCTGGTCGCGCGGCTGGTGGCCGGCCGGCGGGTGGACACGGGCGAAATGCGCCGGCCCCTTCAATGCGAGGTTGTTGGCCTCGGTCGCGCCCGAGGTGAACACGATCTCGCGCGGGTCGGCGTTGACGAGGCGCGCCAGCTCCGCGCGCGCCGCCTCGATCGCCGCGGCAGCATTCTTGCCGTAGACGTGGCTTTCGCTGTGCGGGTTGCCGAAATGCTCGGTGAAATAAGGCAGCATCGCCTCGAGCACGCGCGGGTCAATCGGCGTCGTCGCCTGATTGTCGAGATAGATCGGCAGCCGGTTCGGGCGTTCGGCCGCGGCGGAAGCGGGGGCGCTCATGCCGCCCTCGCCGTGTTGCGCCGGCCAAGGCGCCGGTGGAGCCTTGTCCAGGCTTCGAGGAAATGCGCGATATCGGCCTCATTGGTGGTCCAGCCGAGGCTCACCCGGATCGTACCGGCGGCAATCGCGGGCGGCACGCCCATCGCCGCCAGCACATGGCTCGGGCCGACCTTGCCCGACGAGCAGGCCGCGCCGGCGCTGACCATGACGCCCTCGAGGTCGAGCGCGATCACCTGGGTTTCGGCGGAGATGCCGGGCAATGCCAAGGCCGTCGTGTTGGGCAGCCGCAGGGCGCCGGCGCCGATCACCAAGGCATCCGGGACCGCGGCGATTGCCGCCCTTTCGAGCCCGTCGCGCAGCTGCCGCACCCGCTGGTAATCGCCGATTCCCGCCGCCGTCGCTTCGGCCGCCGCGGCGAAACCGGCGATGCCCGGCAGGTTCTCGCTGCCGGCGCGGCGCCCGCGCTCCTGGCCGCCGCCGCGGATCAGCGCGGCGGGCTCGGCATTGCCGGTCACGACGAGCGCGCCGATCCCCATGGGGCCGCCGAGCTTGTGCGCCGAGAGGCTGATCAGATCGGCGCCGATGTCGGCCGCTGCCAGCGCGATCTTGCCCGCCGCCTGCACCGCGTCGCAATGGAAGAGGGCGCCGTGCGCCCGCGCGACCCCGGCAATCTCGGCGACCGGCTGAATGATCCCGGTCTCGTTGTTGGCGAGCATCACCGAAACGATCGCCGGGCGCGGGTCGGCGGCGAGCTGTTGCCCGAGCCGGGCGAGATCGACGATGCCGTCGCCGTCGACCGCAATCCGTTCGGCGCCCGGCACGGCCTCCAGCACCGAATTGTGCTCGACCGCGGAAACCAGAACACGCTGCCGCCCGCTGCCGAGCAGCGCCAGATGATTGGCCTCGGTGCCGCCGCTGACAAAGACCACCCAATCGGGCGCGGCACCGACCAGCGCTGCCACCGCCTCGCGCGCGCGCTCGATGCTGTGCCGCGCGGCCCGGCCCCAGCGGTGCACCGACGAGGGATTGCCGCAGCGGGCAAGCGCCGCAGCGACCGCCGCCTCCGCCTCCGGGCGCAGCGGCGCGGTCGCATTCCAATCGAGATAAGTCTCGCGCCGGGTCATGGGTTCAGCCGAGTGGTGAAAAGTCATCGCGCACTCGCGGCTCGATAGGTCTCGCGCTGGGCCAGGCCGCTGGTGCCGAGCACGCGCTTTTCGCACACGTCGCCGAGCGACACCGAGCTCAGATAGAGCCGGATCTGGTTGCTCAACTCGTCCCACAGATCGTGGGTCAGACATCGGCTGCGATCGCCGCGGCACCCGATCGCCTCGCCGGGGGTACAGCGCACCGCCTGGATCGGCTCGTCGACCGCGACGATGATGTCGCAAATCCGCGTCTCGTCCTGGTCATGCGCCAAGAGGTACCCGCCGCCGGGACCGCGCACGCTCCGGACCAGACCGCTGCGGCGCAGCTTGGCAAACAGCTGCTCCAGGTAGGACAGGGAAATCTCCTGCCGCTCGGCGATCTCGGCGAGCGGGACCGGGCGGCCATTGCCGTGCCGGGCGAGGTCGACCATCGCCATGACCGCATAGCGGCCCTTGGTGCTGAGCTTCACGGCTGCGCCCTCGCGGCGCGCCGCCGCACCGGATCGGGCGCCGGCGTGGGCGCCGCGTCGTCGCCGGAAGCTGCGGGCTCCTGGGCGCGTTCCAGTTCGCTGGCGCGCGCCCGGAGCGACGCCACCTCGTCGAGCAGCCCATTCAGCGCGCGGGCGATCGGATCGGGGATCTCGCTGGTGATGCCATAGGGCTCGAACGCCGGCGGAGCCTCCCCCGCCGCGCTGCGCCGCCCGGACTGACGGGCCACCTGGCGGGCCGGGTTGCCGACCATCGTCGCGCCATCGGGCACTTCCTTCACGACGACCGCGGCGGAACCGATACGGGCGCCGTCCCCGACCCGGATCGGCCCCAGCACCTGCGCCCCCGAGCCGACGATGACGCCGTTGCCGATCGTCGGATGACGCTTCTGGCCGCCCTGCTCGCGCGACGGGCGGGTGCCGCCCAGGGTCACCCCGTGGTAGAGCGTGCAATCGTCGCCGATTTCGGCGGTCTCGCCGATCACCACGCCCATCCCGTGGTCGATGAAGAGGCGCTTGCCGATATGTGCGCCGGGATGGATCTCGATCCCGGTCAGGATCCGCCCGACATGCGAGACGAAGCGCCCGGCCAGATGCCAGCCGCGCTGCCACAGCCAATGTGCCAGCCGGTAATACAGCAACGCCTGAAACCCGGGATAGCACAGCACGACCTCGAGCCGTGAGCGGGCGGCCGGGTCGCGGTCGAGCGTCGCATCAATTTCGTCGCGGAGGTTTTTGAAGAGCATTGCGGTCACTATGTTATCCTTGAGACCGCGATGCCTGCCTCGCTAGCGCGCGGCCGTCTTCGCGGGCACCCGGACGAGCATATAATTGTCCCACTATGCGGATCAAGTATGCGGCACGGGCACTGATCGCGCGCAGGCGGGTTGGCTCGCCATAGTTGACTGAATTTGTCGGAATTGAACCGGATTTGCCATGCCTGATGTCATAATCAACGGCCCGGAAGGGCGGATCGAGGCGCGCTATCACCATGCTCGCGGCGGCACCGCGCCGATGGCGGTGATCCTTCACCCGCATCCGCTGCATGGCGGGACGATGAACAACAAGGTCGTCTACACGCTGTATCAAACCTTTGTCCGCCGCGGTTTCTCGACCTTGCGCTTCAATTTTCGCGGGGTCGGCCGCAGCCAGGGCAGCTTCGATCGCGGCGAGGGCGAACTCGCCGATGCCGCGGCGGCGCTCGACTGGCTGCAAGGCTACAACCCGAACGCCGCGTCCTGCTGGGTCGCCGGATATTCGTTCGGCGCCTGGATCGGGATGCAGCTCTTGATGCGGCGTCCGGAAATCGAGGCGTTCATCTCGGTGGCGCCGCCGGCCAACCAGTATGACTTCACCTTCCTCGCGCCGTGCCCGTCGTCGGGGCTGATCCTGCAGGGCGACCAGGATACCCTCGTTCCGGCGGAGGCGGTGCAAAAGCTCGTCCACAAGCTGTCGCACCAGCGCGACATCAAGATCGATTTCCGCAAGATCCCGGGCGCCGACCATTTCTTCATCGATTGCGCCGAAGCGGTGTCGACCCACGTCGACGGCTATATCGCGGCGCATGCGCGTTTCGCCGAGCAGGCCGAAACCGCGGCCGTGCACGGGCGCGGCCGCTAATCAGACGACGCCACGCTTCACCTCTTCGAACGGGCAGAGCGCAACACCGCCCACACCACCCCGGCGATGCCGACCAAGGTTAGGCCGCCGAACACCAGGATGACGGTGTTGCCCGATCCGATCAGGCGGTCTCCGGCCTCCCCCACCGCGTCGCCGACGAGCAGCAGCATCGGTGCCCAGACCAGCGCCGAAACGATATTGGCGACCCAGAACCGGCCGCGCGGCATGCGCATGATGCCGGCGGCGAGCGGTATGACGGCCCGGATGGGCCCGAAGAAGCGGCCGATGAACACGCTCGTGCCGCCGTACCGCTCGAAAAACTGGATGCCGCTGGGCAACAGCTTGGGGTTTCGGCTGAACGGCCAGAGCCGGGCAATGCCGCCGCCGAAGCGGCGGCCGATCCAGTAGGAGATCGAGTCGCCAAACACCGCCCCGAGGATCGACCCGACCATCACCGGCAGAAACGGCAGGGTGCCGCTTTTCACCAGCGTGCCGGCGGCGATCAAGAGCGTGGTCCCGGGAAACAAGAGGCCCAGAAAAGCGAAGGATTCGCCGAACGCGGTGATGAACATGATCGCGATTGCCCAGCTCCGATGGTCCTTGATGAATTCGAGTAGCGGCTGGGCGAGTTCTTCCATGGATTCCGTCGTTGGCGTGGGGCCTGTCCGGTATATGCGCCGACGCGGACGGGCCGGCAAGGCCGCGCCAGGCCGTACCCTGCGGGTGCCGGGCCGCTCGCGGTCAGCCGCCGCTTTGTTCGGCGCGGTGCACGGCGGCCAGTTCGGCGAGCCTGGCAAAGCGGAAATCGTAGTGGACGCCAGCCTCGGGCGGCGGCGTCGCCCCCCAGCCTGCGCTGCCCTGGCGCCGGTCGATCCACGCCGAATGGAGCCCGCATCGGTTGGCCGGCACATGATCGTGAAAGAGGCTCTGCGCGACGTGCAGGATCTGTTCCGGCCGATGCCCGGCCTCGGCCAGACGGTCGAGCATATAGCGGAAATTGCCCATATCGGGTTTGTACGACCCGATATCCTCGGCCGTGTAGATCGCGGCGAAGACGACCCCGAGCCGCGCGTTGCTGCGGGCAAAGCTGGCGCGGTCGACATTCGACAGGATGACGAGCCGGTAAAACCGCTGGAGATAGAGCAGCGCCGGCGCCGAATCGGGAAAAGCCGGCCACTCGCCAATGGAGGCGCCGAAGGCGCGCTCGGCGGTCTCATCGGGTGCGATGCCCCACTCCGCCGCAAGGCGCCGGTGCACCCGGGCGAGCAATTCGGCATAGCGGAGGCCCGGGGTTTCCGCTTGCTGTGCGCTTTCGTGGCGGGCGAAGGCGGCGAGCGCGGTCTCGCGCGACGGGCCGCCGGCGGTTCTGGCCAGCAGCGGCTGCAGCGCGGCCCAGATCCCGCTCTCCCAATCAACGAGGGTGCCGTAGCAGTCGAAGCTGAGCACCCGGAAATCGCTGAGCCGCATCGGCGCTACCTCTCCGTCATGCGAGCGCCGCGAAGCAATCTCGCGCCGTCGTGCCTCTGCCTGGCCGAGATTGCTTCGTCGCGCCGCGCCTCGCAATGACAGATCGTTCTGGTTTATGTCTGACCCGCGCAACCGATGGCGAGGACGGCGATGATGGGGCTGGCATCCGAGGCTGATGTCGCGGTGATCGGCGCGGGGTCTGCCGGGATCGCCGCGGCGCGCCGGCTGGTCGAGGCGGGAGGGGTGTCGGTCGTGGTGCTTGAGGCGCGCGATCGCGCCGGCGGCCGCGCCTGGACCGTGGATGCTGGCGGCCACCCGGCCGACCTCGGCTGCGAGTGGCTCCATTCGGCCGACCGCAACGTGCTGGTGCCGCTCGCCGAAGGGCTCGGTCTGGCAATCGACCGCCGGCGGCCGGACTGGACGACGCGCCTCAGCCGCAGCGGCGAAGGTAAGGAGGCCGAAGCGGATTGGATCCGCGAGCGCGAAGCGCATTACTGGG
>DATCQF010000708.1:0-4592 GCA_036569735.1 Allostellaceae bacterium
TCTCCGTGGTTGCGGGGCGCAGCGGCGGCGTCGCCGGGATTGTCGTCTCGGGCGAAACCGGCCTCCTCGTGCCGCCCGGCGATGTTGCTGCCTTCGGCGCTGCGGTGCGCCGCCTGATCCTCGACGGCGAGGCGCGCGCCGCGATGGGGGCGGCGGCCCGCGCCAAGGTCGAGCGCGAGCATGATCTGCCGGTGGCCGCCCTGCGGCTCGCCGCGGCAATCGCGCCGCTCTCGGGCCGGGTGTGCGCGGCATGACCGCGTCGGTTCTGTTCTACGTCCAGCATCTGCTCGGGATCGGGCATCTGCAGCGCGCCTTGCGCATCGCCGAAGCGCTCGTGCGGAACGGCGTTGCGGTGACGCTGGTCTCGGGCGGCGCGCCGGTCGCGCTGCCGCGGGACAAGGCGATCCGGTTTGTGCAGCTGACCCCGGTGCGGGCGCTCGACGCGCGCTTCGAGCTGGTCGACGGCATCGGCCGGCCGATCGACGATGCGTTGCGCGAGGACCGGCGCTCGGCGCTCATCGATGCCTTTGCCGCAGCCCGGCCGGACGGCGTGATCATCGAGGGCTACCCGTTTGCGCGCCGCGCCTTTCGCTTCGAGCTTGAACCGCTGATCGCGGCGGTGCGCGCCGCGCGCCCGCGCCCGCGCCTCATCTGTTCGGTGCGCGACATCGTGGTGATGCGCGACGAACCGCGGCGCCACCGCGACATCGCGCAGCGCGTGCGGCGCGATTTCGACGCGGTGCTGGTGCATGGCGATGCCGCCTTCATCCCCTTCGAGGCAAGCTTTCCGGCAGCGCCGGAGATCGCCGACCGGGTGCTCTATACCGGCTATGTCAGCCCTCCACCCGAGGCGATGCCCGAGCTAATGCCCGGGGCGATGCCCGGCGGTGAGGTCGTCGTCTCCGCCGGCGGCGGTGCGGCCGGCCATGCCCTCCTCAAGGCGGCGCTCGCGGCGCGCCGGTCCGGGTGTCTGGCGGAGCTGCCCTGGCGCCTGATCACCGGCACCAATCTTCCGGAGGCCGATTTCGCGGCGCTCTGCGAGGACACTCCGGCAAACGTTGTGATTGAACGATTTTGTTACAATTTCGTTGGTCTGCTGCGAGGCTGCCGGGTGTCGGTGAGCCAGGCAGGGTACAATACGGTGCTCGAAATCCTCGCTGCACATACGCGTGCCGTCCTCGTACCGTTTGCGGCGGAGCGCGAAACCGAGCAACTGGTGCGCGCCGAACGCCTCGCCGTGCTCGGTGCGGTCGAACTGGTGCGCGAGAGCGCGCTGTCGGCCTCGGCCCTCGCCGCGGCAATCGAGCGCGCCGCTGCGCGCGAGCCGGCGAGGGTCGCCATCGACACCGACGGCGCGGCCAAATCGGCCCGCCTCATTGCCGCGATGCTCCGCCCCGTCGACGGCCCGGGCGAATGCCTTGTCGCACCCTCCGGCGAGGCTTTTGTGGCGGGCGCGAGCCAGGGTATTATCGCCCGATGAGCTATTTGCCGGCCATCGATGCGGCAACGACCGCCGAGTGGCCCGATCTCGTCGCCGAGTTCGACCGATGGGGGGAGGATGGGCGCGTTGCCACGCTATGGTGGCGTGACGATGACGCGGTGACGGCGACCCCGCAACTGGACAGCCTGCTGCGCCTCGCGGGCGACGTGCCTGTCGCGCTTGCCGTGATCCCGGCCCTGGCCCGGTGCGAGCTGGCCATCGCGGTGCACGGCACGCCCGGCGTCAGTTTGCTGCAGCATGGCTGGAGCCACGCAAACCGGGCCATGTACGGCAAGAAAAGCGAATATCCGGAAGGGCGGCCGGCGGCGCTGGTGGCGGCGGAAATCGGTGCCGGACGGACTCGCCTCAAGGCGTTGTTCGGGTCGCGGGCCCTGCCGGTGCTGGTGCCGCCGTGGAACCGCTTCGCCGGCGAATTTGTTCCGTTGCTTGTGCGCAACGGGATAGCCGGGCTCTCCACGATGGTGTCTTCCAAGGGGGCGGCGTTGCCGCCGGGCGCCCATTTGCCGGGCCTGGTCGTCATCGATGTTCATGTCGACCTGGTTGCGTGGCACGAGGATCGCGGATTTATCGGCGCGGGCGCCGCGCTGGGCAGCCTTGTCGGCCACCTGCGGGCGAGCCGGCTCGGCGCTGCCGATAGGGCCCGGCCGGTCGGCATCCTCACCCATCACCTGGTCATGGATGGCGCGACCGCGGCGTTTCTCGATCGGCTGATCGCGCTGGTTCGCGGCCACGCCGCTGCCCGCTGGGCGACCGCCGCAGAGCTCCTCACATGATGTCGATCGGGGGAGCCTATGAGGACTCCGCCGGGACGACCCGGCATGCCTATCCGACCTCGGCCATGGTCGGGGACTATCTGCGCGCCGCCGCCGTGGTGGTGCCGGTGGGCGTCTTGTTTGCGTCGGTGTCGGTCGGCACCGTGCCGGCGGTGGTGTTGGGCGGGTTTGCCGCGCTGTTTGGCGTTTTCGGCTTGCGCACCGTGCTGCGCCACGGAACCAGCCTCGAAATGACCGACACCGAGCTGCGGGCCCAGGGCGCCTGGCGCCGTATCATCCCGTGGGACGAGCTCGACCGCATGAAGCTCACCTATTACTCGACGAGCCGCGACCGGCGCAGCGGTTGGATGCAGCTCGAACTCGGCGCGGGCGGCGCCCGGGTCAAGCTCGACAGCCGGATCGACGGCTTCGACCACCTGGTGTGGCGCGCCGCCGAGGTCGCCGCGGCGCGCGGCATCGCGCTCAACGAGGCGACCATGGCCAACCTCCAGGCGCTCGGGGTCACGCTGCCGGAAGGCGGAGCGCGGCAATGAGGGATGTGCTGCGAGTAGACGATCTGCATGTCCGTTTCGCCGCCCCGGGCCGCTTCATCCAGGCGGTCAGAGGCGTCTCGTTCCGCATCCGGCCGGCCTCGACCGTCGCGCTCGTCGGCGAATCCGGCTCGGGCAAATCGGTGGTCAGCCAGAGCATCATGCGCATCTTGCCGCGCAACGGCGAGATTACCCGGGGAGCGATCCTGTTCACCGATCCCAGGGGTGAAGGCGAGCCGGTCGATCTCTCCCGATTGCCGGCCGACGGACCGGCGATGCGGTCGATCCGCGGCGGCCAGATCTCGATCATTTTTCAGGAGCCGATGAGTTCGTTGTCGCCGCTGCACACGATCGGCGATCAGGTTAGCGAAGCGCTCCGGCAGCATCGCAACGAGACGGCCGGGGAGGCGAGGGAGCTGACCGTGGATATGCTGCGCCTCGTCGGGTTTCCCGATCCAGGGCGGGCCTGGCGCAGCTATCCGTTCGAGCTGTCCGGCGGGTTGCGGCAGCGTGCGATGATCGCGATGGCCCTGGTCTGCCGGCCGGCGCTGTTGATCGCGGACGAGCCGACGACCGCGCTCGATGTGACGATCCAGGCGCAGATCCTCAAGCTGCTTGTCGAGTTGCAGCGCGAATTGGGCATGGCCGTCTTACTGATCACCCATGATCTCGGGGTCGTTGCCAACATCGCCGAGGAAATCGTCGTCATGTATAAGGGCGAGATCATGGAGAGCGGCGCGCTCGACGACATCTTTCGCCGGGCACGGCACCCTTATCTGCGCGCGTTGTTGCAGGCGGTCCCGCGCTTTGACATGCAACCCGGCGAGCGCCTGACGCCGCTGCGCGACATTCCGCCGGGCGACGCGCCGCACCTGATGGCGCAGATCCCGGCGTGGCCGGCGGACGCCAACGGGCCGCTCCTCGAATGCACCGACATCAAGAAGAGTTTCGGGCTGCGTAGCGGCCGGCTGTTTCGTGCCGGGTCGGGCATGCGGGTGGTGGCGGTCGACGGTGTCAGCCTGCGCATCGCGCGCGGCGAATGTCTCGGCCTCGTCGGCGAAAGCGGCTGTGGCAAGACGACCTTGAGCAAGGTGCTGCTGCGCGCGCTGACGCCGGATTCCGGTACGGTGGTGTTCAACGACCGGGGTGTCGCGACCGATGTCCTGGCGCTCGACGCCGAGGGGTTGAAGCACTTTCGCCGCCGGGTTCAGTTCATTTTTCAGGACCCGTTCGGCTCGCTCAACCCGCGGATGAGCGTCCATGACATCGTTGCTGAGCCCCTCTTGATCCATGGCGTCGGCGATGCGCGTTCACGCCTCGATATGGTCAGCGAACTGATCACACTCGTCGGGCTCGATGTGCGCGACCTGCGGCGCTATCCGCACAGCTTTTCCGGCGGCCAGCGGCAGCGCATCGGCATCGCCCGCGCGCTTGCGCTGCGCCCCGAGCTGGTCATCTGCGACGAGCCGGTCTCGGCGCTCGACGTGTCGATCCAGGCGCAGATCCTGAACCTGCTGATCGACCTCCAGAAAAAGCTCAACCTGACCTACCTGTTCATCTCGCATAACCTCGCGGTCGTCGACTACATCGCCGACCGGATCGCCGTGATGTGTGGCGGGCGGATCGTCGAGCTTGCCCCTCGGGGCGCGCTCTTCCGCAATCCCGTTCACCCCTACACCCAGGCGCTGCTCACCGCGATACCGGTAGCCGACCCCGGGCATCGCCTCAATTTCAAGCAGCTGATGGAGGGGCGGGCCTCCGATCCCACGGCCTGGCCGGAGCCCTTCC
>DATCQF010000709.1:0-3518 GCA_036569735.1 Allostellaceae bacterium
ACGCCGACAAGACGCCGAGGGCGATCACGCCGAGCGGCACGAGCGACACCAGCGAAGTATAGCTGAGCGCGCCCGCCGCGGCGAAGCAGCCGTCGCGGTTGAAGCGGTGCAGCGCGTACCGGCAAAACGTCACGGTCGCCGCGAGCCTGGCCCGCAGCGCGCCGGTGATGGCGGCCATCGCGCCGTCCGTCCCCTCGTCCGTCCTGGCGCCGCTCGCGACGCCGCGCCGGATACCGGGGGGGCCGCGGTCTCTACCTTGTTGCATCAGCTCCCTATACGGCCGTTCTGCCCGCACAAACAAGCGCGCCGGGTGGGTCACAGTCGGTTGGCGATGCGCGCCAATGCCTGCGGCCGGCCGCCCGGCCTTAGGCTTCTGGTCATAGGCCGCCTCACCTTATGGGTTGATAACCGCCCATAGTTGTCGCCTTGCGTGCGCTGCCGGCGAGCGCTCCGGCCCACGCGAGCGCGAACCTTTTCTGTTGGGCGGCCTGTGGTGCACTCGGCGCCGCCCGGCAGCTTCCCGGCAGCGAAGTTGACACTGCCCCTCGCCCCCGCTACCAACGGCGGCAAATCTAGGGACCGGGAGGACAAACCGCTTGCCGCCACTGCTCGAGGTAAAGAATCTGCATACCGAGTTCCGCACCGGCGCTGGATTAGTGCGGGCGGTCGACGGCGTCTCCTATACCGTGGATCCCGGCGAGACCGTTGCGATAGTTGGGGAAAGCGGGTCCGGCAAGTCGGTGGGCGCGCTCTCGCTGTTGCGCCTCATCCCGGACCCGCCCGGGATCATCACCGAGGGACAGGTCATCTTCGCCGGCCGCGATCTGATGCAGCTGTCGGAAGAGGAGATGCGCCAGGTGCGGGGCGGCGACATCGGCATGGTGTTCCAGGAGCCGATGACCTCGTTAAACCCGGTCCTCACCATCGGGCGGCAAATTACCGAGACCGTCGAGCAGCATCGCGGCGGCGATGTCAGGGCGGCGCAGCGCCGCGCGATCGAGCTGTTGGGCCTCGTCGGCATCGGCGATGCCGAGCGCCGTCTCGAGCAATATCCGCACCAGCTCTCCGGCGGCATGCGCCAGCGCATCATGATCGCGATCGCGCTGGCGTGCGATCCCAAGCTGATCATCGCCGACGAACCGACGACCGCGCTCGACGTGACGATCCAGGCGCAGATCCTCGAATTGATGCAGCAGCTGACCCGCCGGCTCGGCGTCGCCCTGATCATCATCACGCACAATCTCGGGGTCGTCGCGCGCTACGCCCACCGGGTCAACGTGATGTATGCCGGCCGCATCGTCGAAAGCGGCACCGCCGCGGCGCTCTACCACGATCCGCACCACCCCTACACGATGGCGCTATTGCACTCGGTGCCCCGGCTCGACCGCCCGCGGCAGGCCCGGCTCGACCCGATCGACGGCCAGCCGCCCGACCTGACCCGCCTCGACCGGGGCTGCTCGTTCCGGCCGCGCTGCCGCTTTGCCGTCGATATCTGCGCGACGGCGCCGCCGCCCTTGCTGCCGTCCGGCGCTCCGGGCCAGTTCTCCGCGTGCTACCGCAGCAACGAAATCGGTGCGGTGGCGGGCGCGGCGGCATGACCGCGATGGCTGATGATGCCTCGCCGCTGCTCCAGGTGCGCGGCCTCAGGATGCATTTCCCGGTCACCGAAGGGATCGTCATGCGCCGCCATATCGGCGACGTCAAAGCGGTCGACGGCGTCGACGTCACGATCGGCCGGGGCGAAACCTTGGGGCTGGTCGGCGAAAGCGGCTGCGGCAAGACGACGATGGGCCGCTGCATTCTGCGGCTGGAGAAGCCGACCGCCGGCGAAATCCTCTATGACGGGGTCGATATCGCCAAGCTCGGCCGCAAGGAACTGGTCGCGCTGCGGCGCCGCATCCAGGTGATCTTTCAGGACCCCTACAGCTCGCTCAACCCCCGCCAGAAGGTCGGCTCGATCATCGGCGAGCCGATGAAGGTGCACGGCGTCGAGCCCGACCCCACGCGCCGCGGCGAGCGGGTGCGCGAGCTCTTGTCCTTGTGCGGCCTCGATCCCAGTTTTGCCGACCGCTATCCGCACGAAATGTCGGGCGGCCAGCGCCAGCGGGTCGGCATCGCGCGCGCGCTCGCGCTCAACCCGGAATTCATCGTGTGCGACGAGGCGGTGTCGGCGCTCGACGTCTCGATCCAGGCGCAGATCATCAATCTGCTCGAGGATTTGCGCGACAAGTTCAACCTGACCTATCTGTTCATCGCGCACGATCTGTCCGTGGTGCGGCATCTGTGCCAGCGCGTCGCGGTGATGTATCTCGGCCGCGTCGTCGAGTTGGCCGCGTGCGACGAATTGTTCGACAACCCGCTGCATCCCTACACCAAGGCGCTGCTCGCCGCGGTCCCGGTGCCGGACCCCACGGTCGAGGCGACCCGGGTGTTCCAGCCGGTCCAGGGCGAGGTGCCGAGCCCGATCAACCCGCCGCCGGGCTGTGTCTTTCACCCGCGCTGCCCGATCGCGGTCGCGGAGTGCAAAATCACCCGCCCGGAACTGCGCGAATTGCGCCCCAGCCATTGGGTGGCGTGCAGCGAGGTGAATTAGCGCTCGCCGAGGGTCCGCGCCTCCGGCTCGACCGATAAAGGGCGCCGGCCCTCCCCCGAAAGCGTGGGGCAGGGCCAACCAGTGGAGCGTCCCGCCCGCGTATTCGCGCTTTCACGCGCGCGCCGGGCGGCCTACTGATAGCGCGCGAACAAATTTCGGCCGATTTGCGCGATGCGCGCATCGCCAGGTGGCGCATCGGCAGAGGAGAACAGCGTGCGATTTGCCTATGGAACATTACTCGCGGCCACACTCGCAATGAGCGCCGCGATAGCGCCGGCAATCGCCGACGAGACACCCAAACGCGGCGGCACTCTGACCTTTTTAGTTCCCGCCGATGCGCCGCCGAGCTTCGACGGCCATCGCGAGGCGACCTATGCGATGATCCACGTGACGGCGCCGTTCTATAGCGTGCTGCTTCGGATCAACCCGGAGAACCCGTCTTCGACGACCGATTTCGTGTGCGATCTGTGCACCGAGATCCCCAAGCCGACCGATGACGGCCGGACCTATACCTTCAAGATCCGCGACGGGGTCAAGTTCCACGACGGCACGATCCTGTCCGCGCCCGACATCGTCGCGAGCTGGAGCCGGATCATCAATCCGCCGCCCGGCGTGACGAGCTCGCGCCAGGCCTATTACGCGATGGTCGACAAACTCGAAGCACCCGACCCGACCACAGTCGTGTTCCGGCTGAAATACGCGACCACGACGTTTCTGCCGGCGCTCGCCGACCCCTTTGCCTACATCTACCAGAAGGCAATCCTCGACAAGGATCAGCACTGGTACGAGAAGAACATCCTCGGGTCAGGCCCCTTCAAGTTCGTCAAATACGAGACCGGCCAATCGGTCACCGGCGAGCGCAACCCCGATTATTACCACAAGGGACTGCCCTATCTCGACGGCTTCAAAGCGATCTATGCGGCCA
>DATCQF010000710.1:0-4088 GCA_036569735.1 Allostellaceae bacterium
GCCCAGCCCATCGTCCTCTACCTTGGCAAGGCGATGCCCGCGCCGATCGCGATCGTGTGCCAGGCGATCGGGGTGATCGTCATTTTTGCCGGCAGCGCGGTCGCCGTCGGGATGTTTTCGGATGTCTACCGCAATATTGCCGGTATCGCCGACACCGGGGTTGCCCGGATACCCGACTGAGCCGCCTCGCACCTACGCCGATCGCGTCAAATCTCGCACCCGAGCGCGAAGCGCCGCGAGGCGCCGGCCGGAAGCATCCGACCGACGCCCCGCAGCTTGGCTCGGGTTCAGCTCGGCTTTACGCCGACCTGGTTCCAGGCGTCGCTGACCGCCTTCTGCTCAACGCTGTTGCTGCCATAGCGGTGCCCGGCATTGGCGACCGTCCGCCCGGCGAAGGCCGCGAAGTTCGCCGACGCAATGAGGCTCTTGTCGCGGATCGTGTCGTACCAGATCTGCCCGGCCTTTTCCCACGCGTTGCCGCGCAGCGCCGTCGCGACCAGGAAGAAGGCACGGTTCGGGATGCCGGAATTGGTATGGACGCCGCCATTGTCCTGCGCGGTCTGCACGTAATGCGCCATATCGGCCGGCTGCGGGTCCTTGCCCATCAGACCGTTGTCATAGGCGGTGCCGGGCGCCTTCATCGAGCGCAACGCCTGATCCGGGAATTTGGCCAAGAGGCCGGCGCCAATCAGCCAGTCGGCCTCGGAGGCGGTCTGCTTCAAGACGTATTGTTTGACCAGAGAACCAAAGACGTCCGAAACCGACTCGTTCAGCGCTCCCGATTGGCGCAGGTATGTGAGATTGACCTCGGACCCGGTGACGCCGTGGGTCAATTCGTGGCCGATCACATCGACCGAGCCGGTAAAGCGATTGAACATCTCCCCATCGCCATCACCAAACACCATCTGGCTCCCGTTCCAGAAGGCGTTGTTGTAATGCTGGTCGTAGTGGACGCTGGCGATCAGGGGCAGCCCATGATCGTCGATCGAGTCGCGCTGGTACGCCTTGAGATAAAAATCGAAAGTGTTGCCGAGACCGTCATAGGCCTCGTTGACCGACACATCGCTGCCCGGCTGCGAGCCTTCGGCGCGCAGCAGCGTCCCCGGCAATGCCTGGGTATTGCCGGCGGTATAGATCGTGCGATGGACCTGCGCCGGCGCTCCCGACACCGCCGTGCGGGGAGCCCCCGCCGACAGCTGAAAATGCATTCGCTGAGCTCGCATCGTACCATCCAATGCGAGGGTGTTGAGGGCCGCGTTGCGCTGAGCCGCATTGCCGCGCCGGGCAATTTCGTGGAGCACGTGCTCCGGCAGGATGCAGAATATCGAATGGCGATGCCCGCCTTGGCATGTCCGCGAGTACATGGCGAACTCCCCTTTCATTGTTCCTGACAAAGAGTCTGTCGAGGCAGGGAGAACATAACGGTTCGTTAACGCTGGCAACAGTGATCAGCTTCACACAACGCGAAATATTTGCTGTTGGCCGACGATACAATAAGTCTCAAATACCGATCATATTCTTCATAAATTCGCCGAGCTCCAGCACCGACGCCGCCAGCGGGTCGGCGGTTGCATGCCGCGGCTCAGCGCCGCCGCCGGCCGGCGGCAAATTCAATACGCAATGCATCCGACCGCATGACACGGTGATCTGGTGCGCATTCGGCTGCGGTACACCCCCGAGCTGCTCCGGCAGCGAAGCGAGATCGATCCTGGCGAGCAATGCGGCGAGCCGCTTTTCTTGATCCGAGGTCAGCCGCCCGTGCTTGTGCGGGGCGGCGGTGCTGGGTCCTGTCTGGCGCGCGACCGTGAAGCTGCAATCCGGCGCGATGGTCCAGACCGTACCGGTCTGCCCAACAAACCCGCCTTGCAGATCCTTGAGGATCAAGGGGGCAGTCAACGGACTTTCCTCGGCCAAACTCGCACCCCACGGCAGGAGCCCTGCCGCCGCCACGCCGGCCAGCAGTGCAATCCCACAAAGCGGACGCAGTGTTTGGGTGGCCGACGCCGATGTCAATCGCGCCGAACGGCCGGATCAGATCTCGCGGCCGAGCACCCGGTCGACCGACAGCGCGCCGCCGCCGCGAATCAGGATGGCGAGGAAAACCAGCAGCAGATACAGCGGCAGCTCCATGCCGCCACCTGTCCAGAACCAGCCGCGCGTGATGTTGACGTGAAACGCGGCGACGACCATGAAGCCGATGAACAGTACGGCAACCGGCCGGGTGAGCAATCCGATCGCCAGCAACAGGCCGCCGAACAATTCGAGGCAGCCGATATAGGTCGCCCAGAACAGCCCCGGTTCGAGCGAGAATTTGGCAAAAAACTCGCCGGTCTTGGCGAGATCGCCGCCCCACAATCCGAACAGCTTCTGCAGACCGTGCGGCACGAAGAACAGCCCGGTGGCGACCCGGATCAGCGGCCAGGAATAGGTGTCGAGCGCGGCGTAAATTCCGCCCAGTCGGGGCACGAGATAGCGCGGCCGATCGATGCTGTCGTACATGGGACGCCCCTGTGCTTGGTTGGACTGAACATTCTACGGGGCCGCGCAACGATATATCGCCGGGCATCGCAAATTCGCCATTCTCGCAAAGGATGATCGGCGTGGTTTGCAACCGCGGAGGGGATAATGGCGCAACGACTGGGGTGCTGGCTCGCGGCGCTGGCCGGCGTGGTTTTCCTCGCCGTGGCGCAGGCCGACGCGGCCGAACTCGCGCTGAAGCGGGTCGTGCTGTCGACCGGCGGGGTCGGCTATTTCGAATACGAGGCGGCGGTCGAGGGCAATGCCACGCTCACCCTCGACGTCCCGCTCGACCAGGTCGACGACGTATTGAAAAGCCTCGTCGTTTACGATGCCGGCGGTTCCGTGGGCGCAATCACCCTGCCCGGCCGCGAACCGTTGACCCAGAGCTTTGTCGATCTGCCGTTCGACCGCGCCGCGCTCGGCTCCGCCGTCCTTCTGCTCAATGCGCTGCAAGGCGCCGAGATCCGGGTCGCCGCGCCGAAAGCCGTCAGCGGCCGCTTGGTGCATGTCGATGAAGAAACCGTCCAGGGCGCCGGCGGGGTCGCCCTAACCCGCTCGCGGGTCAGCGTGATGACCGATGCCGGGCTCCAGCAATTCGTGCTGCAGGATGTCGACGCCATCCTCTTCGCCGACCCCCAATTGCAGCGCCAGGTCGACACCGCATTGTCGCGCATCGCGGCCTATCGCGCCGGCGGGCGGCGCCAGCTAACGCTGAGTACCCGCGGCCCCGGGCAACGCACCGTGCGGGTCGGCTACGTCGTCGCGATGCCGCTGTGGAAGGCCTCCTACCGCCTCAGCCTGCCGTCCGATCCGTCGGCCCAGACCGCGCGGCTGCAGGGCTGGGTGGTCCTGGAGAACTTCAGCGGCCGGCCTGGCAGGATGTCGAGCTGACCCTGCTCTCGGGTAATCCCGTGACGTTTCGCCAGGCGCTTTACGAGAGCTATTACGTGGCGCGCCCGACCGTGCCGGTCGAGTCGGGCGGGCATGTCCTGCCGCCGGCGGACACCGGTACCGTTGGCACCGTCGTGGCCCAGAGCGCCGCCAAGGCAAGTCCAGCCATGGACCGGATGCTCCGGAAAGAAAGCGCATTGGGCGGGGTTGCCAACATGGCCGCCCCAGCCCCCGCCGCCCCGCCGCCAGCCCAGATCGAAGCCGCGTCGGCCACCGAGGAAGCGACGCAGATCGCCTTCACCGCGCCCGACAAGGTCAGCGTCGCGGCCGGGCAAAGCCTGGTATTGCCGCTGCTCGACCGCGAATTGCCGGCGCGCCGGATCGACCTCTATCAGCTGTCGGTCAACAAGCAGCACCCGCTGGCGGCGATCGAATTGATCAACAAAAGCGAGACCAGCCTGCCGCCCGGCGTGCTGACGCTCTATCAGCACAACGCCGACAGCGGCGCGCTCTATCTCGGCGACGCCCGGCTCGCCGCGCTGCCGGCCGGCGACAAGCGCCTCCTGAGCTATGCCATCGACGGCAAGGTGACGGTCGACCGCAGCACCGCCGAGCGCCGCCCGGTCATCAAGGCGACGGTCGCCGACGGGGTGATGCATGTGAGCCGGGTGCAGCGC
>DATCQF010000711.1:0-1757 GCA_036569735.1 Allostellaceae bacterium
GACCCAGGGCAAGCTCGTCGCGGGTGCGGCCGGCGAGCGGGTGTGAGGCCAGCAAGGAGCAATGTTGTTCAAGGTGCAGCACGAATTGTGCGGCATTGGCCGGACTGTCGCGGGCAATGAAGTTGCCGATTTCGACGAGATCGCGCTCGGCATTTTCCGTGAACCGTAACTGCGCCATTCCTCAACCGGCTGGGAAGCGCGCTTTCAGTCGGGCGAAAACGTCCTGCCCGTCGCCGACCCTGCCAGCCGCCAGATCATCGAGGCCGGCTTGCAGGTCTCGTTGCAACCCTGCGAGTTTTTGCGCCTCGCTTTCGGCCGGTTCGATCGTGACAGCGAAGTGCGCATCGGCGGAAGGCGCCTCGGGAAAACGATCGAGAATTTGTTTCGGAAGCTCCGAAGCCGGAATCACGATCGTGAACGGCTCGAGCGCCTTGGCTGATCGGGATCGCACGGTTCGTTTCTCCATATCGGAATTGCACATTACCGCCCGCCGCTCGGCGAACACTAACATTTCGGCCTGCGGGCCGATCGGGCAACAAAAAGCCGGGGAGGAATTGCCTCTCCGGCTTTTTCAGGGGGCGCGGCGCAACTGGTCGCGCTTATTGTTTCTCCAATTGGAAGAGTTCGTCCTTGATGCGGAGCTTCTGGCGCTTCAGATCGTGGACCGCGTCCTGGTCGGGAAGCGGGCGATGGATCTCCTCATCGAGGGCGCGTTCGAGCGATGCGTGCTTTTCCCTGAGCGCCTCGATGCGATCTTGCACCGACATGCGGTATCCTCCTCGTAGACGGTCGCAGCGGCCGATGGTAACGCCGGAACGGCCGGCCGGCCAAGGGTGTGCAACCCACTAATGGAGATAGGTCACCCCCATCTCAGTTTACAGGGGGCCAAATTATCGGGGCGGACTGCACGGCGGGAAGCGGGGGAGGAGCCGACATGCGACGTAATCCGGGCCGGCCGCAGCGTCCGCGCCTGATCGTCGGGATCAGCGGCGCTTCGGGGGCGATCTACGGCGCCCGGCTCTTGGAACTGCTGCAACCGCTTGCGGTCGAGACCCATCTGGTGATGAGCCGGTCGGCCGAGGTGACGCTCGCGCTCGAAACCGATCTGAAGCCCGCCGATCTGCGCGCCCGCGCCGATGTCGTGCATGGGGTGGGCGATCTGGCGGCGCCGATCTCCTCGGGCTCGTTCCCGACGATCGGCATGATCGTGGCGCCGTGCTCGGTGCGCAGCATGGCCGAGATCGCCACCGGGGCGACGACGACTCTACTGACGCGCGCCGCCGATGTCGTGCTGAAGGAGCGCCGGCGCCTGGTGTTGATGGTGCGCGAAACCCCGCTCCACACCGGGCATTTGCGGACGATGACGGCGCTTTCCGAAATGGGCGCGGTGATCGCCCCGCCGGTCCCGGCCTTCTATGCCAGACCGCACAGCCTCGCCGAGATGATCGACCAGACCCTGGGGCGCATCCTCGACCTTTTCGGGCTCGATAGCGGAACCGTGCATCGCTGGGGCGAACCGGTGGAACAGGCAAAACCGCGCCGCCGGGTAATGCCGAAATCAGGGTGATGCGAGCGGATCGAGCAAACGCAATCCTCTCGCTGGCGCAAGCGGCGGCAACTGTCGCGCGGCGGCCCGAACCCGTCAATCCTCGGGGCGCGCCGGGCGGCGGATCAATGCCGCAAGGGCCTGGCGCAACACGCCGGCCTCGGCTGAGGCGAATTCGTCGCCGAGAGCCACCGCGAGATTGGCCTCGGCC
>DATCQF010000712.1:0-3071 GCA_036569735.1 Allostellaceae bacterium
GCGACCCCGAGGTGCTCGACCGGTTTGTTGCCGCAATCCGCACGATCGCGCCGGACGTGACCGGCACCCCGGTCACCATCCAGGAAGCAGGCCATCTGATCAGCTCGGCCTTTGTCGAGGCCGGCATCATCGCGCTCGGCGCGATCACGCTGCTGCTCGCGCTGGTGCTGCGCCGGGTGCGCGAGGTCGTCCTCGTCATTGCGCCACTACTCCTCGCCGGGGTCCTGACGCTGGCGGTCACCGTGGTCCTGGGGATGAAGCTCAATTACGCCAACATCATCGCCCTGCCGCTGCTCCTCGGGATCGGCGTCGCCTTCGACATCTATTTCGTGATGAACTGGCGCGCCGGGGTGACCCATCACCTGCAGTCGAGCACCGCGCGCGCGGTTCTGTTCAGCGCGCTGACGACGATGTCGGCGTTTGGCAGCCTGGCGCTGTCGAATGATCCCGGCACCGCGGAAATGGGCGAGCTGCTGGCGATCTCGCTCGCCTCTACCCTGTTCTGCACCCTCTTCATCCTGCCCGCGCTGCTCGGCCCGGCCGCGCAGATGCGCGCTACGGCAGCACCGGTGCGGCACGACGCGGCGCGGGCGGTCAGCGAGCCACCGTGAGATCGCCGTAGCCGATCAGTCCGATCCCGAGTTCGGCGATCCGCCGCCGCACATCGGGGCTCAAGATGACGGCAAGCTCCTCGGTATGCCGATACCCAGGCATCGCGGCGGCGAGGGCGGGGGTTTGCCGGGTCGCCGGGTGGAAATAGATTTCGCTGACCCCCGGCGGCAGATGCGGCAGGAGGCCGAGCACCCGCTCCTCGACCATCGCGCCGCTCCAGGCGATGCCGAACACATGATCGTTCGTGGCCAGCCCCGCGCGATGCAGCCGGCGCCGCAGCGCCGCGACGACCGGCCGGTAGGCCGGCGCCCGGTAGCGTTCGTCCGGAAAGGCGCGGCGCAGCACGGCAACCGGCTCGGAGGGCAGGCGGACCGCGCGCATCCCATGGGAGGGGCCGATCTCGACGATGAGCCGCGCGACCGTCGGGTGCAGGTGCAAATGCTGGTGCGCGTTGACATGGTCGAGCGCGAGCCCGGTCGCCCGGAACGCCTCGAATTGCGCGCCGATCTCGGCGGCGAGCAGGCGACGCACCCCCGGCGCAAAGAAATAGCGCAGCCCGGCGCGGATCTGGTTATCGCCGAAACGCCCGTCCCCACCGACAAGGCCGCGGATCTCGCCGGGCGGCAGCACCGGGCTGCCGTCGATCAGCACGAGGTGCAGCCCGACCCGCAGCCCCGGGAGCCGGCGCGCGCGGGCTACCGCGTCGGCGGCGGCGGGGGCGCCGACCATCAGGCTCGCGCAGGACAGGATGCCGTCGCGGAACGCCGCCTCGACCGCCTCGTTGATCGCGACGTCGCGACCGAAATCGTCGGCCGTGACGATGAGTTGCCTCATTCAGGGCCTGAATCGGCAGTTGTGCGTCCTTCGAGACAACCGCTTCGCGGTCTCCTCAGGATGAGGTAGGCTTTTGATATCAAGGGAAATTTATCCCCATCCTGAGGAGCGCCCCGGAGGGGCGCGTCTCGAAGGACGCACGGTGCCAGCAGCGCCCGGCCGATATCAGCCCGCCATCTCGCGGTGGCGCAGGAACTGGAAGAATTCGACCCCCTCGCGCAGCCGGCGCCGCATCATGTCGGGGCTGCGGATCATCTCGGCGACCAGGGAAGCAATCTTTTTCCGGCGGAAATAGAAGCGCTTGTAGAAGGTTTCGAGCGATTCGAAGATTTCGGTGTGCGACAGGTGCGGATAGTGCAAGGGCGCGATCTGCACCCCATGATCGTCGATCAGCTCGGCATGCGCGATGTCGAGCCAGCCTTCCTGGACTGCCTGCCGGTAAAGTTCGGTGCCGGGATAGGGCGCGGCGAGCGAGACCTGGATGGTGTGCGGGTTGATCTCGGCGGCAAACCGGATGGTCTCCTCGATGGTCTCCTTGGTTTCGCCGGGGAGGCCCAGGATGAAGGTGCCGTGGATCGTGATGCCGAGCTCGTGGCAGTCCTTGGTGAAGCGCCGCGCGACGTCGATCCGCATGCCCTTCTTGATGTTGTTGAGGATCTGCTGGTTGCCGGTCTCGTAGCCGACGAGCAGCAGCCTGAGGCCGTTGTCGCGCAGGATTTCGAGGGTCGCGCGCGGCACGTTGGCTTTCGCGTTGCACGACCAGGTGACCCCGAGCTTGCCGAGTTCCCGGGCGATCGCCTCGGCGCGCGGGCGGTCGTCGGTAAAGGTGTCGTCGTCGAAGAAGAACTCCTTGACCTGCGGAAAATAGCTCCGCGCCAGGCGGATTTCCTCGATCACGTGGCCGACGCTGCGGACCCGGTAGCGATGCCCGCCAACCGTCTGCGGCCACAGGCAGAACGTGCATTTCGAGCGGCAGCCGCGCCCGGTGTAGAGCGACATGTACGGGTGCTTCAGATAGCCGATGAAATAATCCTCGACCCTGAGATCGCGCTGGTAGACCTCGGTCACAAACGGCAGCTGGTCCATGTCCTCGAGGACGGCCCGCGCCCGGTTGTGGACGAGCGCCCCGGCGCCGTCGCGGAAGCTGAGGCCATCGATATCGGCGAACGGGCGGCCCTCGGCCACCTCCTGGATCGTGAAGTCGAATTCCTCGCGGGCGACAAAATCGATGGCGCTCGACGCGGCGAGGCTCGCTTCGGGCTCGACCGCGACCTTGGCGCCGACGAGCCCCACTCTGAGCCGCGGATTGGTGTCCTTCAGGGCTTCGGCAACCTTGACGTCGGCGGCGAAGGACGGGGTCGAGGTATGCAGCACCGCCAGCTCGTAGTCGCGCGCGAGCGGCAGCACGTCACCAAGGTGCAGCCGCGCCGGCGGGGCGTCGATCAGCCTGCTGCCGGGGACCAGCGCCGCCGGCTGGGCGAGCCACGTCGGGAACCAGAACGAGCGGATTTCGCGACGCGCCTGATAACGCGACCCCGCCCCGCCATCGAATCCATCGAATGACGGCGGGTGCAGGAACAAGGTCTTCATCATGCCGGCTAATCCCCTTCGGCGCTCATCTGGCC
>DATCQF010000713.1:0-1555 GCA_036569735.1 Allostellaceae bacterium
AGAAACGGCACCTCCCAGGCCGAGCCGACCGCGGCATCGACAGTGCGGTCGGCGAGCGCGGCGGCGATGCGGCCGGGGCTGAGCGAGATCAGTCTGAGCTTCGCCGGGTCGACCCCCTCGGCCTTGAGCGCGGTGGCAAGCTCGATGTCGAGGATGTCGCTGGCCGGCAGCCGCCCGAGCTTTGCCTTGGCGAGCGCGCCGGGCGAGGCGAAATCGGCATCGGCCCGGTAATAGACCGCCGCGCCGCTCTCCTGGAAAATCGGCGCCAGCAGCAATAGCGGCAGGCCCTGGGCGGTGCGCACGACCAGTTCGGCGGTGCCGGTGGCGAACTGGGCGCGCCCCTCGGTCACCTCGCGAACCGGATCGACCGGGTTCTGGCCGCTGCCCGCCCCCGGCTTGGCCTCGCCCGGCTTGATTTCCGCGGGCTTGATGTCGCCCGGCCGGATCTCGACCGTCAGCCCGGAATCGCGATAAAACCCCTGCCACAGCGCCGCGTAATAGCCGGCAAACTCGAACTGCGCCGGGCCGTGCAGCTGGAGCACGATCTTGTCGGCGGCATTCACCGGGCTGGCGACCGACATCGCCGCCAGCGCCGCCAGCGTTGCGATGACAGCCATCACTCTCGACATCGCGCCCCCCAGCTCGCAGCCGGCGCTTTCGGTCGGCAGGTACCGCGCACAACACCACGACCAGTGCAGTCTAACCGATTATCGCGCCGCGCAGAAACTTCAGTGGTAGCCGATATCGGCGCGCACCTTGCCGCGGAACACCCAGTAGGACCACGCCGTATAACCGAGGATGACCGGCAGAAGAAAAAGCGTCCCGACCGCGAGGAAGGCCTGCGTACTGGCCGAGGATGCAGCCTCCCACAGGGTGAATTTGTAGGGGACGATCATCGGCCACAGACTGATCGCGATGCCGAGATAGGACACCACGAAGAGACCGATCGCGGCGATGAACGGCGCGGTCTCCGACCGGCTGCCAAGCGAGCACCACTCCCAGATCGCCAGCGCCATGGTCACCACCGGCACCGGCGACAGGAAAAGGATGTTGGGCCAGGAAAACCAGCGCCGGGCGATCTCTGCCTCAATCAGCGGTGTCCACAGGCTGACCACCGCGATCCCCACGACGACGCCGACAACGCACCAGCGTCCGAGCCGGCGGGCCCAGTCCTGCAGATCGCCCTCGGTCTTCAGCACCAGCCAGCCGGCGCCGAGGAGCCCATAGCCGAACAATAAGGCAATGCCGGTGACTATCGAGAACGGGGTGAAGCAATCGAACGAGCCGCCGCTGAACTGCCGCCCGGTGGTCTGGAAGCCCTGGATGAAGGCGCCGAGGACGATCCCCTGGGCGAACGTCGCCAGCCCCGAGCCATAGCAGAACGCATGATCCCAGAACGTCCGGCGTGGCGCATCGCGATAGCGGAACTCGAAGGCGACGCCGCGGAATACGAGGGCCAGCAGCATGACGAGGATCGGGAAATACACGGCCGGCATGATGACCGCGAAGGCAAGCGGAAAGGCGGCCAGGAGCCCCACCCCGCCGAGCACGAGCC
>DATCQF010000714.1:0-4576 GCA_036569735.1 Allostellaceae bacterium
CAGAGCGAGGCCGGCTGGCGGATCGATCCGCCGGTATCGGAGCCGAGCGCGCCGAGCGCCACGCGCGACGCCACCGCGGCGGCCGAGCCGCCGGACGAGCCGCCCGGCACCAACGGCCGGTTGTCGCCGCGCCTGCGCCACGGGTTCTCGACCGGGCCGTAATGGCTCGTGGTGTTCGACGAGCCCATCGCGAACTCGTCGAGATTGGTCTTGCCGAGCATCACCCCGCCGGCGGCCCACAGGTTTTCGGTCACCGTCGATTCGTAGGGCGGGTGAAACCCGTCGAGGATGTGTGAGGCCGCGGTGGTCAGGACGCCCTTCGTACAGAACAAATCCTTGACCGCGATCGGGATGCCCTCGAGCGGCCGCCCGGCGCCCTTCGCCAGCCGCTGGTCCGAGGCCGCCGCCATCAGGAGCGCGCGCTCCGGGGTCTCGGTGATGAAGGCGTTGAGCGGGCGCGTTTCTTCGACCGCCGCGATATAGGCCTCGGCCAACTCGCGCGCGGAAAATTCCCTTGCCCGCAGCCCGGCGCGCGCCTCGGCCAGGGTAAGCGCGGTCAACGAGCTCATTCGACGACCTTGGGCACCGCGAAAAACCCCCGCTGCGGTCCCCCCCGATTTGATCCGTCCGGCGCGGATTGCGGCGCGTTGGCGAGGATCGCGCCCTGGCATTCGCCGTCGGTGACGACGTCCTCGCGCATCGGCAGGAGGGTCGCCGCGACGCTGGTCATCGGCGCGACATCGCTGGTGTCGACTTCGCCGAGCTGTTCGACCCAGCCGAGGATGTGTGACAGCTCGGCGGCGAGCGGCTCGAGCTCGGCCTCGCCGAGGCGGATGCGCGCCAGCGCGGCAATATGCGCGACGGCGGCCTTGTCCAACGCCATCTAAAGATCTCCGACCCGCCGGGGAAACTCCCCTGATCGGGCCACAAATGGCGCGGCGAAGGCAATCCTGCAATCTCCAAGAAAGCTTCCCAGGTTTCGCTTACGATGTGCACCCCGTCGGAAAGAACCCACGCCGCACCTAGCGGGCCGCGCGGATAATCCGACTGAAGCGCGCCCGGTTCTGGGCGATCTCTGCGGGTTCGAGGACGCTGCTGAGAGCAACCAGCGGATGGGTCACCCCCATATCCATCGGCTGCATCGGCGACTGGTCGACCGCCTCGCCATGATTGCGCTGCCAATCGGCAAACAGCCCGTCGATCCAGCCATGCAGGTGCCAGAAGTATTCGTTGTGCGGGGCCTGCGCGAGGTCATCCATATCCGCGTCCGAATTCGCCGGCAGGTGCTCGAAATCCGAGATCGCGCCGTGCGATGCGTTATGGATGCCGGGCTGTGGAACGCCGCCGAATTCGGTCGCCTCGATGAAGTTTCCCAGCTCATCGGCCGTCCCGCTGGTAACGAGCTGAGCGATCCGGGCGACGGCACCTGCTACATAATCGGGCGGATCCTGGTCGAGGCTCTGAACGACAAAATCGGCAAGTGCCGGCCATGGCTCATAGGCGTAAGCGGGCCCGGCGGTATTGGCCACAATCCATTTGAATTCCCGGACCATCATCCGGTGAAAGCGCAGAAATTCTTCTCCGGTTCCGGCCTGATTGATCAGCTTTATATTGGGAAATACCTTTCGGGCTTTGGCGAAGCCGCTCCAGTCGGGGTGACGCGCGGTATGCCACACGGCATGGTGGGCAAAGGGGGCTATGCACGCTTGGTAGATATTTGCTGGCAGACGGGCCATTGGACATCCTCCCCGGTTCTAAGCATTAAGGGGACGGGTCTCGCATCCCCATCTGGCATCATAAGGAAGTTTTGTGCTCACTGACTGTGAGCCGGTTCACAACCCCCCGCGACCACCGAGGTTGCTCCTTGAAACTGAGGCAATACCGCATGTCGGCCGGCCGATGATCCTGGCCCCGCTGGAACTGCGCGCCGCGATTGCCCCGGGCAGCCGGGTGTTGGGGCTCGATGTCGGCACCAAGACGATCGGCCTGGCGCTCAGCGACACGCGCCTCGTTATCGCCAGCCCGCTCGAAACGATACGGCGGCGCCGCTTCCGCGACGATATGGCGGCGCTGTTCGCGCTGGTTGACCGGCACGGCGTTGGTGGCCTCGTCATCGGCCTCCCGCTGACGATGGCCGGCGGCAATGGGCCGCGCACCCAGTCGGTGCGCCAGTTTGCCCGCAATGTGCTGGCGCTGCGCGACATGCCGGTCGCGTTGTGGGACGAGCGGCTGTCGACCGCGGCGGTCACCCGCGAGATGATCGCGGCCGACATGACGAGGCAGCGCCGCGCCCAAATCGTCGACCGCGTCGCCGCCGCCTATATCCTGCAAGGTTGCCTCGACGCGATCGGACGAAACTGCTGAGGCTCGGGTGAACCGCACGCTGCGTTTTCTCGGTCTTGCGCTCGGCGTCGCGCTGGTCGCCTGGCTCGTCGCGCGCGCCGATGCAGCGGCGCTGTTCGGCGTCTTTCCGCGGATCGGCTGGGGTTTTGCGCTGATTCTCGCCGCGCGCGTTGCGACCGTATTCGTCGATTGCGCCGCCTGGTACTGCCTTTTGCCGCGCGCCGAGCGGCCGGCTTTCGCGGTCATGCTGCCGCTGCGCTGGATCGCTGAGTCGATCAACACCACGCTACCGGCGGCGCAGATCGGCGGCGACCTCGTGCGCGCACGCCTGCTGCAGCAGCGGATCGCCCTGCCGGCGCGCGGCGCCGCCTCGGTCGCGGTCGATTTCTGCCTGAGCCTCTTTGCCCAGATCCTCTTCACGCTGCTCGGCTTTGTCATCCTGGCTCGGCTCGGGGATGCGTGGGGCTGGTGGCCGGTGCTGTTCAGCGCCGCCCTCGTTCCGGGGTTCGCGATCCTCAGCTGGGAATTACTGGTGCGGCGCCGGCTGCTTGCGGCCGCCGAGCGCGGTGCCGCGCGGCTCGGGCAGCATCGCCTCGCCGCGGCGCTGGGTGCGCTCGGCATCGCCCTCGGCCTCGTCGCCACCAGCCGCGCGGCGCTCGCCCTGTCGCTGAGCTTTCATCTGGCCAGTTTCATCGGCCATGCCGCCGAGCTGTGGCTGACGCTCTACCTGATGGGAATCTCAACCGGGTTTGCCGAAGCCACTTTGCTCGAAAGCCTGAGCCTTGCCGTGCGCAGTGCCGCCTTCCTGATCCCCTCCGGGTGGGGCGCGCAGGAAGCGAGCCTCATCGCGCTCGCCTCCCTCACGGGGCTCTCCGCCGAGAGCGCGCTTGCTGTGGGGCTCGTGAAACGCGCCCGCGAGTTCGCGATCGGGCTGCCGGGGCTCGCCGCCTGGGCGATCGCCGAGCATCGCAGCCCGCTCCGGCCGCTCCGGCCGCCGGCTTGACGCCCAGGCGCCGATATCGCGATAGACCTCGGACGACGGGGCAAAATCGACCCGCGGATGGCGCAACGGGACCCATTGGAACCGCTCGCGAAACAGCCGGCCGGCATGCGGCTTTGCACCGTAATCGTGGTCGGGAAGCGGCCGGTACGCTTCGTGCCCAGCCCCGACATGCCGGAGATTTCCCCGTTCCGAGGCATAGCAGCCGAGCGCCCGGTGTTTGCGCTCCGCTTCGGCCGCCGTCGCATCGAGCGCGACCTCGCCGCCGCGTGTCGCCGCGAAGCGGTTCGAGTTGACCCGGCCGCCAGCGAAATTATAGGCGGCGAATTCCCAGACCGGCAGCCTTCCGGCAAAACCCGCCGCGAGTGCGTTTGCCGCATCGTGGTCCTGGTGCCCACCCTCGAAGGCCGGGACCCACAGCGCCTCGGCGCCGCAGCCCGTAACCGCAACCTCGAGCTCGTCCGCCGCGGAATCGAGATCGATGCGCAAACGGCGCGACGGGGTCCCGCGAAACAGCACCGGCTCCAGCCCAAAGAGCGCCGCCGCCGCCAGCGCCTCCTCCCGCCTGCGTCCCACCCGCCCGGCGTATGCCTGGCGCTGCCAAGGCCACAGCGCGGCGCGCTCCGGCACTCCGCTCGTCAGATAAAGCACGAAGACCCGGGCCCCGGCCTTGCGGGCCCGCAAGGCGGCAATGCCGCAGGCGACGATCTCGTCATCGGGATGCGGCGCCAGGACGAGGATCCGGCGCGCGTCTATCATGCCCGGCTACCCGTCAAGTCCGCCCGGCCGCCGCGGCTTGCCACACCGGCAGCAAATCCTCGGTCAGCACCTCGGCCCAGCTCGGCACATGCGCTTCGACATAGGCGCGCGCCGCACGCGCCATTGCGGTGCGGCGCTGCGGCGCCGCGGCAAGCTCGATGATCGCCGCCGCCCAGGGCTCGGGCCACTCGCCGGGCAGCACCATGAGCCCCGGGCAATCGGCCATCCGGGTTGCGACGCCGCTGCCGCCGGCAACGAGGGACGGCAGGCCCGAGGCGAGCGCTTCGAGCGCGGCATTGCCCGCCTCGTCGATGACCGAGGGAAACACGAACAGATCGGCCGAGGCATAAGCGCGCGCCAATTCGTCCTGCTGAAGCGTCCCGCAACAGGTCAGCGCCGGGCCGAGCGCGGCTTCGAGGGTGGCCCGCTCGGACCCGCTTCCCGCGCAAACCAGATGCACCGGCACCCCTCCCT
>DATCQF010000715.1:0-2764 GCA_036569735.1 Allostellaceae bacterium
GCAACCAGGGGCACCGTGCCATACGATTATGACAATTTTTGAGTCGATGGTTGCCGAAAGCAAGTTTTGCCCGGGTTGAATTCGCCCCGCCTCCCTTAATCCCGGGACTTGTCGAGGCTTGACCGGCAATCCCTGGGTTCCCGGGGCCAGCCCGCGCTGACGATATTGGATTATGGTCAAACCAATTTGACCGGGATCTGCGCTAAATAAGGCAAGCGCCAGCCGACGAGGTCATCGAATGAAACGCCGCGAGTTGATATTCCTGCTGGGCGGCGCGGCGACCCTATGGCCGCTCGCGGCGCGCGCGCAGCAGAACGCGATGCCGGTGATCGGCTTCCTCAGCAGCGTGTCGCCCGGCCCATCTGCTGCACCCTTAGTGGCCGCGTTCCGCCAAGGGTTGAGCGAAACCGGCTACGTCGAGGGACAAAATGTGGCGATCGAATACCGCTGGGCGGAGGGCGACTACGATCGGCTGCCCGGATTGGCCGCCGAACTCGTCGGCCGCAAGGTCGACGTGATCGTGGCGGGCGGCGCCCCTTCGGCGCTGGCGGCGAAAAGCGCCACCTCGACGATCCCGATCGTCTTCTCGGCCGCCGACCCGATCGGGGACGGTCTGGTCGCCAGTCTCGCCCGGCCCGGCGGCAACCTCACGGGCTTCAGCATTCTGCTCGCCGAACTGACGGCGAAGCGGCTCGAACTGCTATCCGAATTCGTTCCAGTAGCCAAGGCGATCGCCCTTCTCGTAAACCCGAACCTCTCCACCGCCGAGCGGATGATTCGAGACGCGCAGGAAGCGGCGCGCGCGAAGGGGATAGAGCTCGCTATCCTGAAGGCCGGCACCGAAGGCGAGATCGACGCCGCCTTCGCCTCCCTCGCGCAACTGCGCGCCGGCGCGCTCGTCGTCAGCCCCGACCCGTTCTTGACCAGCCGGGGCGATCAGCTGGTGGCATTGGCATCGCGCCACGCCGTTCCGGCGATCTATCCGTTGCGTGAATTCGCCGCTTCGGGCGGCCTGATCAGCTACGGAGCCAGTCTGCCGGCTGTCTATCGCCAAGTCGGCGTTTACGCCGGAAGGCTCCTCAAGGGCGCGAAGCCGGCCGATCTGCCGGTCCAACAGCCGACCACATTCGAACTGGTGATCAACCGGAAGACCGCGCATGCGCTCGGTCTCACCGTGCCGCAAGCCCTCCTCGCCCGGGCCGACGAGGTCATCGAATGAAACGCCGCGAATTGATGCTCCTCTTGGGTGGCATGATGACCGCGCCGATCGCTAGTCGCGCGCAGCAGAAGAGGGTGCCGGTGATCGGCTTCCTCAACGCCGGGTCTCTTGGCGAAGCCGCGCCACGTGTGGCCGCGTTCCGGCAGGGACTGAGCGAAACCGGCTATATCGAGGGCCAAAATGTGGCGATCGAATTCCGCTGGGCGGAGGGGAGCTATGATCGGCTGCCCGCATTGGCCACCGACCTCGTCGGCCGCAAGGTCGACGTGATCGCGACGTCCGCCATCCCGGCGGCACGAGCGGCGAAAAACGCGACCTCGATGATCCCGATCGTTTTCACCGCCGTCAACGACCCGGTCGGGGACGGCCTGGTCGCCAGTCTCGCCCGGCCGGGCGGCAACCTCACAGGCTTCAGCTTGCTCACCGCTGAACTGACGCCCAAGCAGCTCGAACTGCTGTCCGAGCTGGTTCCGCAGGCCAGGGTGATCGCCCTGCTCGTCAATCCGAACAATACGAATGCCGAGCCCATGATCCGATACCTGCAGGAAGCAGCGCGGGCGAAGGGAGTGCAGCTCCCTGTCTTGAAGGCCGGCAGCGAAAGCGAGATCGACGCCGTCTTTGCCTCCCTCGTCCGACTGCATGCCGGCGCGCTCGTCGTCGGCGCCGATGCATTCTTCAATTCCAGGCGCGAGCAACTGGTGGCACTGGCATCACGCCATGCGGTTCCGGCGATCTATCTTTTGCGTGAATTCGCCGCTGCCGGCGGCCTGGTCAGCTATGGATCGAGCGTCACTGCTGCCTTTCGCCAGGCCGGCACGTACACCGGCAGGATCCTCAAGGGCGAGAAGCCGGCCGACCTGCCGGTGCAGCAGCCGACCAAGTTCGAGCTGGTGATCAACCTGAAGACCGCCAAAGCGCTCGGCCTCACCGTGTCGCAATCCATCCTCGCGCGCGCCGACGAGGTGATCGAATGAAACGCCGCGAACTCATTGGTCTCCTCGGCGGCGCGGCGGTCGCGTGGCCATTGGGCTTGCGGGCGCAGCAGCGGCCGGTCCCGCTTGTCGGCGTTCTGCGAACGTCGACCGTCGCGGACGATACCGGGATCGATGGTTTCCGGCGGAGTCTCCAGGGGCTCGGTTATGTCGAGGGGCAGAACATTCGCGTCGAAATCCGCTGGTCGGGTAACGACAACGAGCGCCTCCCGGCGCTGGCGGCCGAGCTCGCCGCTCTGAAGCCCGATGTGATCGTCGCCAATGGTGAGCCGGCGATCCGCGCCGCAAAGGATGCCGCCGGCACCATCCCGATCGTCATGTCGGTGATCGGCGATCCCGTCGCGGCGGGCTTCGCGCAGAGCCTCGCCCACCCCGGCGGCAACTTCACCGGTCTGAGCAATCTTGCCGGGGGGCTCGTCGCCAAGCGCCTCCAGATGCTGCTCGAAATCGTGCCGGATCCCGGTTGCGTCGTGGTGATGCGCGATCCTTCCGAACAAGCGCTCGACCCGCTTTACTGGCAGGAGATCACCGCGGCGGCGCAGACGCTCGGCTG
>DATCQF010000716.1:0-2527 GCA_036569735.1 Allostellaceae bacterium
CTTCGCGCCCGAAAGTCTAACCTCTACGACCTTTGCGTCCCCTCCGCGTCCTTTGCGGTGAAGCGTTTCTTTCTCAGATCTCGAGCGGGAAGCCGGTCGATATCAGGCAATGTTCGAGGATGAAGCGGCCGCGGTCGGGCAGGCGGCGCTCGCGCGCGAAGCGTTCGAGGGCGCCGGTGATCGCCTCGGGCTGGCGCTCGGCGCCGGTCGGCAGATACTGGATGAGGTTGTCGCGAAAGCCGCGCCGGGTCACGTAATAGGTGTCGAGGCCGCGGGCGCGGGCCACCGCACTCTGCGCCTCGGCCATCGGCCGCACCCCTTTGTTGGTGGCGAAATCGGCCCAGTTGGTGGCGAGACACCCGCCCGGCGCCAATGCATCGATGCAGCGCCCCCAAAAGCTCTCGTCGTTCTGCGCCGGCCCGTTGGCGTCGTAGAGATCGACGTGGACGACATCGAATTTCTGGGTGTTGCCGGCGAGAAAGCGCTGCGCGCTATCGATGACGACCGGCTGGCTCAGATAAAACCAGCGCCGCGCGATCGCCGCCACGCTGTCGTCGGCATCGACCAGGGTCGGGGCGCATTCGGGAACGTAGGCGCGCATGAAGCGCCACATCGCGGCGCCGCCAACCCCGAGCAAGAGCGCCGACACCGGCCGCTCGCACAGCGCAAAGGAGAGCGACATCAGCCGCTCGTAATGAAATACGAGGTGCGCCGGGTACAGCATGTCCATGCTCGACTGCTCGGTGACCTGCGGCTCCTCCGGGTTTACCGCGCCGAACGAAGGGCCGAACGAGCCGAGGGTGCGGTAGTGCCGCACGCCGCGGTCGAAATCGACGACAAATACCGGAGCGCCAAAGGCCCCGGTCGCGCGCAGCAGCCTGAGCCTCGATGCGGCGCCGAAATAATCGGCGACCAGCCGGCGCAGTTGCTCGTCGGAGGCGCGGGCCGCCATCACGCGACTGCCTGCTCAACGGCAAGATCGGCGCTCGGATCGGCAAGCACCGCAAGCGTTTCGGCGAACTGCCCGAGCCCCTCGCGCCCGCGATCGGAAACCGTATAGGTGCCGCGTCGCAGCCTGGTGAACCAGCCATAGACGTTGCGCTGCAGCATCGGCGCGACGTCGGCTACCCCGGTCGCGGCCCGCAACTGCGCGAGCGTCATCGGGCCGTTGGCGGCGAGCGCGCGGGCGCAGCGCAGCGCATCCTGGCGATAGGCGGTGACGATCGGGGTGCGCCGCTGGCCGCCGACATTCATGTCGCCTTGGCGCCGCTCGAACTCGAGGATCAGCCGCGCCGCGCGCTGGTGCGCCGGCCTCGGGCGATAGGGCACCGGCTCCTCGACGACCGCGACCGTGCCGCGGCCCACGAGAATGAGGCCGAGCCCGAGCCGGCGGCACAAGCGGCGGATCTTTGGCGCATCGGGCACCAGGCCACGCGCGGAGCGGCCCGGACGCGGCACCGCGACATAGACCCGCTCGCTCAGCGCCAGCCGGTCGACGCCCTGCAGCACCAGCGCCAGGTTGAAGCGCAGCTTCAGTTCGACGATGACCGGGGCCTCGTCGCCGCGCCGGGCGACAAGATCGCAGCCGCGCACCTCGCCCTTGACCTCGTAGCCGAGGCGTTCGAGGAAGCGTTTGACCGGGGCGTAGAGTGCCGCCTCGCTGGTCGGGGATTTGGGACTGCCGCTCATCACTGGCCGATCAGGAAGCCGAATTTGCCGCCTCTGCCAAGCCCCTTGTGTGTTGCCGCCTGCGCGCGGCTTTATGCTCAGCCCGCCGGCGACAAGGATCCCCCGGACAAGCTCGATTCGCGCATTTACACCGCATTCCCGGCGGAAGCCGGGATCCACTGATCCGCACCCCGAGTCGGTTGACCAGTGGGTCCCGGCTTCCGCCGGGAATGCAACCTTTATGAGCGGGAAGTACGCAGGGCTCGGAGAAGCGGCAAAGGAGGCATTGATGCGCGCGCAACTCTTGACCGCCCCGGGGCGCGATCTCGCCGCCGCCGAGGTGCCGCCGCCGCGGCCCGGCACCGGGCAGGTGCTGATCAGGGTGCGCGCCTGCGCGGTGTGTCGAACCGATCTGCACATCATCGATGGTGAATTGCCCGAGCCGAAGCTGCCGCTGATTCCGGGTCACGAGATCGTCGGCAGCGTCGTCGAAACGGGCACGCATGTCGACCGTTTCAAGCTCGGCGACCGGGTCGGCGTGCCGTGGCTCGGCTGGACCTGCGGGGTGTGCGACCATTGCCGCGCCGGAGCTGAGAATTTGTGCGACCGCGCCCGCTTCACCGGCTACCACATCGACGGCGGGTATGCCGAGCTGACCGTCGCCGACCAGCGCTATTGCTTTCCGATCGACCCCTCGTTCGGCGATGTCGAGGCGGCCCCGCTACTGTGCGCCGGCCTCATCGGCTACCGCACATTGCGGATGGCCGGCGATGGGGAACGAATCGGCATCTACGGGTTTGGCGCGGCGGCGCACATCGTGGCGCAGGTGGCCCGTCACCAGGGCCGCCGGGTCTTCGCC
>DATCQF010000717.1:0-2244 GCA_036569735.1 Allostellaceae bacterium
AATTGGCTCCGCTCACGGTAATCTGTGCCAGGTCGTCCCAACGGTTTGGGAGGCGCTGGTCTCTTAGGCTGGCTTCAGAAACCGCAACATTGGCCGGCACGGGTTTGCCGTCCTCCACAAGTTCGGCGACGATCATCTCCAACACCTCGCGAACATGCTGGCGCGCTTCTTCCCGCGTGTATCCCCACGTTGCCGCGCCTTGCTCTTCAAGCGCTGGGCAGTAGGCGCGCCAGCGATCTTCATCCGGCTCGACGACGACCTTGAATGTGTAGGTGGTCACCCCGCCCTCCTGCCGATCGTGAACTTACCGATCACTGTATCACCCGAGCGCTTCCAGTTCGTCGATGAACCCCTTGATGATTCCGAGGCCTTTCGACCAGAAGGCGGGGTCGGCGGCGTCGAGGTTGAAGGGGGCGAGGAGTTCCTTGTGGCGCAGGGTGCCGCCGGCGCGCAGCAGGGTGAGGTAGCGTTCGGCAAAGCCCTGATGGGCGCCTTCGTAGGCGGCGTAGAGCGAGTTCACCAGGCAATCGCCGAACGCGTAGGCGTAGACGTAGAACGGCGAGTGGATGAAATGCGGGATGTAGCTCCAGTAATAGCGGTAGGCATCGTCGAGATGGAGCGCCGGCCCGAGGCTTTCGCGCTGGACCTCGAGCCAGATGTCGCAAATCCGTTCGGCGGTCAATTCGGCCTCGCGCCGCTCGTCGTGCACCCGCGTTTCGAAGGTGGCGAAGGCGATCTGGCGCACCACGGTGTTCAGCATGTCCTCGACCTTGCCGGCGAGCATGATCCGGCGCCGGGCGGGGTCGGTTTCGCGCGCCAATAGCGCCCGGAAGGTCAGCATCTCGCCGAATACCGAGGCGGTCTCGGCGAGGGTCAGCGGGGTATCGGCCATCAGCTGTCCCTGGGGGCCGGCCAGCACCTGGTGCACGCCGTGCCCAAGCTCGTGCGCCAGGGTCATCACATCGCGCGTCTTTCCCTGGTAATTGAGGAGGAGATAGGGGTGCGCGCCCGGCACGGTCGGATGGGCAAAGGCGCCCGGCGCCTTCCCCGGCCGCACCGGCGCGTCGATCCAGCGCGCGGCGAAAAAGCGCTCGCCGACCGCGGCCAGCTCGGGCGAAAATTCGCGGTAGGCGCCGAGCACGGTCGATTGCGCCTCGGCCCAGGGTACGGCGCGGTCGTCGTCGCCGGGCAAGGGCGCGTTCCTGTCCCAGAACGGCAGCTGATCCTTCCCGAACCAGCGCGCCTTCAGCCGATAATAGCGGTGCGACAAATCCGGGTAGCTCGCGCGCACCGCGGCAATGAGCGCGTCGACGACCTCGTCCTCGACAAAGTTGGAAAGATTGCGCGCCGAGATCGGCCGCGGGAAATGGCGCCAACGGTCCTCGATCTCCTTGTCCTTGGCGAGGGTATTGGTGATCAGCGCGAAAAGGGGCCCGTGACGAGCAAGCACCTCGCCGATCGAGAGCGCCGCCTCATGCCGCACCGCGCCGTCGCTGTCGGAGAGGAGGTGCATCGCCTCGGGCTCGGTGAGGTCCCGGCCGCGACAGGCAAAGCGCAAGCCGGCGATGGTTTCGTCGAAGAGGCGCGTCCAGGCCGCGCGCCCGGCAACCGATTTTTCGAGCAGCAACTTTTCCAGATCGTCGCTCAATTCATGCGGGCGCTGCGCCCGCACATCGCGCAGCCACGGGCGATAGCGCGCCAGCGCCGGGTCGGCGGCTTTCGCGTCGAGATCGCCGTCCTCGAGGCGGTTGATTTCGAGGGTGAAGAACAGGAGCTCGGTCGAGACCGCGTTGATGCGCTCATGCATCGTCTGGGCAAACCGCGCGATCTCGGGATCGGCGACATCGCCGGCCCGCATCAGCTCGGCATAGCTCATGATGCGGCCCGCGGTCTCCTGCAGGGCTTCGTATTGCGCTACCGCCTCGCCCAGCACGGCGCCCGACAATTCGCGAAGCCGGCCCTGATTGCGCGCCCGGAACGCCGCCGCCGCGGCGGCGAGGTCGGTGAGGGCTGAGGCTAGTTCGGGGCTGTCCTGGCCGGGATAGAGGTCGGCCAGGTCCCATTCCGGCAACGGCCCCAGCGCCGGATTTTGGATCGCGCTGTGTGCTCCTGCATCAACGGCAGGGATCAGCGTCGCGCGTCCTTCGAGACGCCCGCCACGCGGGCTCCTCAGGATGAGGTTTTTTCTTAATGCCATCATAAGCTTAACCTCATCCTGAGGAGGCGCGGAGAGCCGTCTCGAAG
>DATCQF010000718.1:0-3884 GCA_036569735.1 Allostellaceae bacterium
CCTGCCGCTGCCGAGCCTGCTCGGCGCCGCCCCGCCCACCGCGGCGCCGGCGGCCGGCACCGCAACCGGGGCAACCCCGGGGGTCGTGCCGCCGCCTGCCGTCTCCGCGCCGGGGCGCCGGCCATGAGCCACCGCCTGCTCGCCGTAATCGGCATCGTCCTCATCATCGCCGGGGTTCTGGCGATGAGTTCGTTCTTCATCGTCAACCAGACCGAGCAGGCCCTGGTGCTGCAGTTCGGCGAGGTGCGCCGCCAGATCCAGGAGCCCGGGTTGTGGATGAAGCGCCCGTTCCTCGAAAACGTCATCGACTACGACAAGCGGGTGCTCGATTTCGAGCCGCCGCCCGAAGAGGTCATCGTCTCCGATCAGAAACGCCTGGTCGCGGACACCTATACCCGCTACCGGATTGCCGACCCGCTCTTGTTCTATCAGTCGGTGGGCAGCGAAGCAGGGGTGCGCGCCCGGTTGAGCGCCCTGGTCAGCGGCAGCCTGCGCCGGGTTCTCGGCAACGTCACCTTGTCCGACGTCCTGTCCGAGAAACGCGCCGGGATCATGCGGCAGATCCGCGACGAGGTCGCCGAGCAGGCCAAGGCCCTCGGCATCGAGGTCGTCGATGTGCGGCTGCGCCATGCCGATCTGCCCGAGGAAAACAGCCAGGCGGTGTACGCCCGCATGCAGTCCGAACGCGAGCAGCAGGCGCGGCAGTATCGTGGCGAGGGCGCCGAGGCGGCGCAGACCGTGCGCGCCAATGCCGAACGCGAACGCACGGTCATCCTGGCCGAGGCGCAACGCGATGCCCAGAAAACGCGCGGCGACGGCGACGCCGAGAGCATTCGCATCTATGCCGAGGCGTTCGGGCAGGACAAGGAGTTCTTCGCCTTCTATCGCTCGCTGCAGGCCTATCGCGACGCGCTCAACGGCCGCGATACCTCGTTCGTGCTGGCGCCCGAAGGCAATTTCTTCCGGTTTTTCAACGGTTGGCCGGGTTTGCGCGGGAATCCGGCGCCGGGCCAGAGCTCGGTGAGCCCGCCGGCCGGGGCGTCGGGCGCTCCGGGGACCGCAGCCGGCGGAGCGCGCCCGCAGTGACCGCCGGATCGGACAGATCGGCGACGCCGCACCGCGCCCGCCACATCGGGTGATGCGCGATCTATCTACCGGGCTCGCTCTTGTTCTGGTTATCGAGGGCATCCTTTATGCATTGTTCCCGGAGGGGATGAAGCGGGTTGCCGCGCGCGCGATGCTGGTGCCGCCGCAGATCCTGCGCGCGTCCGGGCTCTTGGCCGCCTCTGCCGGCGTGGTGATCGTCTGGCTGTTGCGGCGCTGATGTGGCGGGGCTGCGAAGGGATCTGGCCTAGCGGCGGCTTCTCTCGTAATCTCGCACGGCGGTCGGCTTGGCGGTTGCTCTCGGCCGGGTTGGAGTGCCCGGCGACAAACGCCACCTAATGCTTGGGCCAGTTTTATCCGTGCGATATCGGGCTTTCGCTGCGAGGAGTTGCATAAGGTGTCGTTTTTTACATCGCGATTGAGGCGCTCGGCGGTTGTGGCGGCTGCCGCGCTTGCGCTCGCCATCCCTGCCGGATTTTCTTCGGCGATGGCGCGCCCGATGCCGGACGGGTTTGCCGATCTTGCCGAGAAGCTGCTGCCGACCGTGGTCAATATCTCGACGACGCAGACCGTGAAGCCGGAGGGCAAGCACGAGAAGTCCGCCCCGGGGCGGCCGCAATTCCCGCCCGGTTCGCCGTTCGAGGAGTTCTTCAAGGATTTCTTCGACCATAAAGACCAGCGCGGCGACAACCCCGACGTCAAGCCGCGCAAGGCGACCTCGCTCGGCTCGGGTTTTGTGATCGACCCGGCCGGCTACATCGTCACCAACAATCACGTCATCGCCGACGCCGACGAGATCACCGTCATTCTGCACGACGATACCAGTTTGAAGGCCGAACTCGTCGGCCGCGACACCAAGACCGATGTCGCGGTGCTGAAGGTAAAGACCGACAAGCAGCTGCCTGCCGCGGGCTGGGGCGACAGCGACAAGTCGCGGGTCGGCGATTTGGTGCTGGCGATCGGCAATCCCTTCGGGCTTGGCGGCAGCGTCACCGCTGGGATCCTTTCGGCGCGGCAACGCGACATCAATTCGGGCCCCTACGACGATTTCCTGCAGACCGACGCCGCGATCAACCGGGGCAACTCCGGCGGGCCGATGTTCAACATGGATGGCGAGGTCATCGGCATCAACACCGCGATCTATTCGCCGAGCGGCGGCTCGATCGGCATCGGGTTCGCCATCCCGTCCAACCTCGCCAGGGTGGTCGCCTCCGCGCTGATCCAGGAGACCGACCATGTCGTGCACCGCGGCTGGCTCGGCGTGCGCATCCAGGCGGTGACCGACGAAATTGCCGAAAGCCTCGGGCTCGACAAGGCGCACGGCGCGCTTGTCGCCAGCGTCAACGAGAACGGCCCGGCCCAAACGGGCGGCATTCAGCCGGGCGATGTGATCCTCAGCTTCGATGGGAAGCCGGTTCCCGACATGCGTCATCTGCCGCGGTTCGTCGCGACAACCGGAGTCGGCAAGACCGTGCCCGTCACGGTTTGGCGCAAGCGCCAGGCGACCGCATTGCAGGTCAAAGTCGGCAAGCTCGACGAAACCGAGCAGGTTGCCGCCAAGGAGCCGGCCAAAGAGAAGCCGTCGAAGGCGGACAAGAGCACGGTGACGACGCTCGGCCTCACGCTGTCCAACATCACGCCGGAACTGAAGGAAAAGTTCTCGCTCGCCGATCAGAAGGGCGTTGTCGTCGTCGATGTCACGAAGGACAGCGTCGCTGCCGAGCGCGGGCTCAAACCCGGCGACGTCATCATGGAAGCGGCGCAGGAGGAGATCAACAGCACCGGCCAGGTCGCCGGCAAGATCGACGATGCGAAGAAGGCCGGCCGCAAATCGATCCTGCTCCTGGTCGTGCGCCAGGGCGACCTGCGCTTTATCGCGCTGCGCCTCGACCAGAGTTGAGGCATAGAGCAAGTGGGGTAGGGCGGAACAGCGCAGCGTATTCCGCCATTCGCATCGCGATCGGCCAGGTTCGGCGGAAGGCGCTGCGCTTTTCCGCCCTACGCGATGACGATTTCCTCGTGCCGATAGCCCTGGATAAAGAGGAGTGCCGTCAGGTCGGCATGGTCGATGCGCCAGCGCGCAGCGGCGGCGACCGCCGGCTTGGCGCGGAAGGCGACGCCGAGCCCGGCCGCCGCAAGCATCGGAAGATCATTGGCGCCGTCGCCGACGGCCAGCGTCGCCGATCGCGAAACCGCGCATTCCTCGGCCAGCGCCAAGAGCGCGTCGCGTTTGGTGGCGCCGGTGACGATCGGTGCGGCGACCGTTCCGGCGATCCGGCCGCCGGCGATGTCGAGCCGGTTGGCGACGACCCGGTCGAAGCCGAGTTCGGCGCCGATCCGCCCGGCAAAGACGCTGAACCCGCCCGAGACCAGCGCGGTGCGTACCCCGGCCACCCGCGAGGTCGCCAGCAACGCCCGCGCGCCCGGCATCAGCCGGATGCGCGAGGCAGCCTCGTCGAGCACCGTCGCGGAGAGGCCCTGCAGCATGAGGACGCGCTCGGCAAGCGCGCCGGCGAAATCAATTTCGCCGTTCATCGCCCGCCGGGTGATCTCGGCGACACGGGCGCGCAACCCGACAAAATCCGCCAGCTCCTCGAGCATCTCGTTCTCGATCACCGTCGATTCGAGATCGGCGACGAGAACCTGCTTGCGGCGGCCGACGGCCGGCTGGACCACGACGTCGATCGCGGCGCCGCCGATCGCCCGGCGGGCAGCAGCGTCGGCCGCTTGCCGGGCGATGCCGGCGAGGGGGAGATCGCAGGCCATGCTGGGGGCAAGCC
>DATCQF010000719.1:0-1533 GCA_036569735.1 Allostellaceae bacterium
GGTCGAGGCGGTGTAGAGCAGCGCGCCGCCGCCGCGGGCGCGAAGTTCCGGGATCGCCGCCTCGGTCGTCACCAGGATGGTGCGCAGGTTGAGGTCGATCGCCAGCTCGAAATCGGCCATGTCGATCCCCTCGATCGACGCGGGGCCCGGGTGGCCGACATGGTCCCACACGAAATCGAGCCCGCCAAAGGCGTTGGCGGTGCGCCGCACGATGTCGCGTGCGAAGGCATCCTCGCGCAGATCGCCGACGATGCCGAGCGCTCGCCCGCCCGCCGCGGTAATCTCGGCGACGACGGCATCGACCCCGGCCTCATCGATATCGACCACCCCGACCGCCGCGCCCTCGCGCGCAAAGCGCAACGCGCCGGCCCGCCCCATCCCCGAAGCCGCCGCCGTGACGATGCCGTTCTTGTTCTCCAGGCGCATGATGATCACTCCCATCGATCGATAAAATTAACGCTTTAACGCAAAGGACGCAGAGGATGCGCAGAGGACGCGAAGGAGGATTGACTGGCGCGCAGCGCCCAATGAAATCTCCGCACAGGCGCTCGTGATGGATTATTGGCGCTCCGCGCCTACTCCGTGACCTTCGCGTCCTTTGCGCATCCTTCGCGACCTTTGCGGTGAAGTGTTGCTTTTTTTGTTTTTTTACGCCGCCATCCCCGTGCCGTCGTAGAGCGCCTCGAATGCCGACTGGTAGGCTTCGCGGATCGTGTGACGGCGGATCTTCAGGGTCGGGGTCAGCTGCGCGTTGGCCAGGCTGAACGGTTCGCCGGCGATGACGAAGCGGCGCACCCGCTCGGCCGCCGGGAGGCCCTGGTTGATGCGGGCAACGACATCGCCGAGCGCCTTGTGGAGGCCCGGATCCTGCGCGAGCGCGGCGAGATCCGCCGCCACGCCGTGGCCCTTGGCGTAGGAGGCGGCGAACTCCGGGTCGGGAACGATGACCGCGACGAGATAGGGCCGGCGGTCGCCCGATACCATCGCCTGGGCGATTTCCGGCGCGAGCGTGAGGGCGCCCTCGACCCGCGCCGGCGAGATCATGTCGCCGCCCGAATTCTTGATGAAATCACGCTTCCGGTCGGTGATGCGCAGGTACCCGTCGGGGTCGAGCTGGCCGATATCGCCGGTGGCAAGCCAGCCGTCGAGGAGGGTGCGCGCGCTCGCCTCCGGGTCGTTCCAATACCCCTTCATGACATTGTCGCCCCTGACCAGGATCTCGCCATCCTCGGCGATCCGCACCTCGACCCCGTCGAGAGGCGGGCCGACCGTGTCGATCTTGATATGCTCAGGCGGGTTGCAGCAAATGACCGGCGCCGCCTCGGTCTGGCCATAGCCCTGCAGCAGCTGGACCCCAAGCGCGACGAAGAAGCCGCCGATCTCGGGATTGAGCGGCGCGCCGCCCGAGATGATCGCCTTGAGCCGGCCGCCGAAACGCGCGCCCACCTTGTCGCGCACCAGCTTGTCGAGCACCGGATCGATCAGCCGGTCGCCGAGCGACAAGGGCTCGCCCGCAAGGCGCTTGCGCCCGAT
>DATCQF010000720.1:0-4560 GCA_036569735.1 Allostellaceae bacterium
ATGCGGGGGAGGGAGGGGCCCGCGGCGAAGCCGTGGGAGGGTGGGGGCTGGAGGCCGCGCACACGCACGGCATCACCGCCGTTACCATCGTGCTCGGAGGCGCGGTCAGCCGGCTCGATTTCGCCCGCGCCCTCGGCGGGCTGGCGATGGACCGCGGCAACGATCTCTTGCGGGTCAAGGGCATCGTTCGCTTCAGCGATCGCCCCGAAACTCCCGCCATCGTCCAGGCCGCGCAGCACGCGATGTTCACCCCCGAATGGCTCGCCGGCTGGCCCGATAGCGACCACCGCAGCCGCCTCGTCTTTGTCGTCCACGACATCGCCCCGGGGGAAATCCTCGACCGCTTCGCCTTCGCCTCGCCAACTCTTCTTGGACCGCAGGCGTCTCGCCTGCATGCGGGCGGGACTCAAGCGGTCCATCATATCCACGCCCCGGCTCCATCCGACTAAAAGGAGGCTCACATGCTCGACATCGTCGTCACCGGCGGGGTTGCCGTCCTGCCCTCGGGGCCGGAACCGGCCGATATCGGCATCGCCGGCGAGAAGATCGCCGCGATCGGCGCGCCCGGCAGCCTCGCCGCGCTGGGCGCCGGGCGGGTCGTCGATGCCGCCGGCCAGATCGTCATCCCCGGCGGCATCGACCCGCATGTCCATTGCAACTGGCCGATGCCGGTGCCGGACGGCGAGGCGAAACTGACCGAGCCGGCGTCGCGGGTCAGCCAGGCGGCATTGTTCGGAGGCACGACGACGACGATCGACTTCGCGCCGGTCGAGGGCGGCATGACCGTGCAGCAGGCGATCGAGCACCGGCAGCAGCAATGGGCCGGCCAGTGCTACGGCGACTACGCCTTCCACACGATGCTGCTGGGCAAGCTTTCGCCCGACATCTACGCGCAGGTTGCCGAGGCGGTGCAGGCAGGTCACCCCAGCGTCAAGATGTTCACGACCGACATCACGCCGTCACGCAAGGGCCGCATGGTGCAGCACGGCGACATCTGGGAGGTGCTGAAGGTACTGGCCAAGGCCGGCGGCATCGCGGCGATCCACGCCGAGGACAACGACATCGTCATGCACATGTACGAGAAGCTGATGCGCGAGCAGCGCACCGGTTTCGAGAACATGGCCGAGGTTCACAACACCCTATCGGAGGATCTGTCGTTCAACCGGGTGATCCGGCTTGCCTCCAACGTCGAGGGCGCGGCGCTCTACATGATGCACACCTCGGCGGCGACCGGGGTCAGGGCGATCGCGGCGGCGCGCGCCAATGGCGTGCCGATCTACGGCGAAACGCTGCACCAGTACCTGATGTACAATTCCGAGGACTACAAAAAGCCGAACGCCCAGATCTACCACACCTACCCGTCGCTCAAATTCCCCGAGGACCAGGCGGCGCTGTGGGAAGCGACCAACCACGGCGCGATCCAGACCGTGGCGACCGACGAAATCTGCTGTCCGCTGCGCATCAAGCTGCAAGGCCGCCGTATCGACGACACGACCGGCGGCAATGCCGGGGTCGAGCCGCGGGTGTCACTGATCTATACGGAGACCGTCGAGAAGCGCGGCTACGGCCTTTCCGATTTTGTCGGCCTGGTGTCGTCGAACGCGTCGAAAATCATGGGCCTCTACCCGCGCAAAGGGGCGCTGGCGGTCGGCTCGGACGCCGACATCGTGCTGCTCGACACCAGAAAGCGCCACATCGTCCGCGCGGCGGAGATGCACGAAGCGGATTATTCGCCGTGGGAAGGCCGCGACCTCGCCGCCTGGCCGAGCCTCACGATGCTGCGCGGCAAGATCGTCGTCGAAGGCGGCGCCCTCAAGGGCGCCCTCAGCGACGGCAAATTCCTCCCCCGCAAGGTGCCCGACGACATCCGCACCCGGCCGGCAGTGTGATGAAAACCCCTCTCCTGCACTGCGGGAGAGGGTGCCCATCGCGAAGCGCTGGGCGGGTGAGGATGGCCGATCCGGAAGAGCCCTCACCCTCCCACGCCAGCGGCGTGGGCCCCTCCCTCTCCCGCGGTGCGGGCGAGGGGTCGTTGCATCCGCTCAGCTCAACTTCCCCGCCCCGGCTCGATCGGCATTGTCGCGATGCTGGTCCAGGCGATGGGCGCGCCGGCTTTCTCCACGGCCACGGCCGGCGGCAGCGCCGGGTCCCAGTGCACCGCCAGGAAGCGCCGGCCGCTGACCCCGCTGGCGGCATCAGAGACCAGCCAGACGAGCGGCGCCGCCATGGTTTCGGGCTGGATCATCGCCTGCCGGTCGAACCCCGCTTCCTGCGGCACCATGGCGGTGTTGGTGACCCCGCCCGGCACCAGCACATTGACGGTGACGCCGCTCCCGTCGAGATCCTTCGCCATGATCGCGGACAACGCCTCGAGCGCGGCCTTCGAGGGCCCGTAGGTCGGCGACCCGGCGCGGATCATCGTACCGAGGCTTGTCGTCACGTTGACGATGCGGCCCCACTGCGCCTCCATCATGTTCGGCACGACGGCCTGCGCGAGGAGGAGGGGCGCCGTCGTGTGCACCGCCACAAAGCGCCGCCACTGGTCCGGGGTGATTTCCCAGAAACGGATCGGGCGCTGCCAATTGTCGGCGCGCAACGTGGCCTGGCCGATCCCGGCGTTGTTGACCAGGATGTCGACCTTGCCGAATTTGCCGCGGGTCCGCCCGACGATGTCGGCCGCCGCGTCGTCGCGGCTGAGATCGGCCTCGATCGTCAGGAGCGCCGCCTGCCTGCCCGCCGCGCCCGCCTCGGCCGCCAGCGCGGCGAGCCCCTCCGGCGCCCGGTCCACCGCGGCCACCCGGATGCCGGCGCCCAGCAGCCCGCCGACCAGCGCCCGCCCGATCCCGCCGGCCGCGCCGGTCACGATCGCCACCCGCCGCAAGTCGCTCATGGCTTCCTCCCGTCGGTTCCGCAATCACACTGGCATTGCGGGCGCAGCGACGCAATCTCCTGGCTTGGCCGGGTTGCACGGCCATTCGCCGGCGCTCATGCTGCACTCGAATGACGCAGGCGATGTCTGTCGGCATGTAGAGACCCATTCACAACCTCCGAGGAGGGAGCGATGCCACGGGTTCGGGAAATCGAGGACGACAGCGGCGACGCCACTCTGGCCGAATTGTTCCAGAAGGAGCGCGAGCGGCTCGGCGATCTGCTCAGCCCGACCAAGGTGATGGCGCACTGTCCACCTATCCTCGCCGCCGCAAAGGCGCTCGGCGCCGCGATCGAGCAGTCGGGCCGGCTCCCCAAGGGCCTCTTGCCGCTGGTCTATCTGCGGGTCGCCTCGATCAACGGGTGCCCCTTCTGAATAGACATCAATTCCCTCCGTGTGAGGGAAGGCGATGCGGGCGAAAGAAAGCTGGCCGAAGTCGCGACCTGGCGCGACAGCGCTCTGTTCTCCGAGCCGGAGCGCCTTGCGCTCGACTACGCCGAGCGCATGACGATCACCGGTGAGCTTGTCGACGACGCGTTTTTTGCCCGGCTGAGCCAGCACTACGGCGAGGCGCAGATCGTCGAACTGACCGCGGCGATCGCCTTCGAGAACTTCCGCAGCAAGTTCAACCCGCCGCTCGGCATCGAGGCGCAAGGCTTCTGCCTCTTGCCGCGGTGACGCCCGCAGGGGCGCCGCACGGCAAAAATGCCCGACCGGATCGATTATTATTGATCTGTTAACGCGATTGCCGTGCAATGGGTCAACCATTCACGGGGTTGAGATCTATGGCCATGTGGAACCTGTCGGGAGACGACGTTACGCGGGCGAAAGAGGAACTCAAGGGTCGCCGCGCCGCAATCCAGGCTCGTTATGAGAGCGAGTTGAAGCAGCTCGAGAGCGCGATCGCCGACATCGAAACCTTCGAGCGCACCGCGCTGACTTTCATGGCGAATTTCCAAGGCGAAGAGGCGCCGCCGGCAAATGTCGCCGAGCCGGCTCCGGCGCCGGAGACCACCGCCGCGGATGGCGCGGGCGAGCCGTCGAGCGCCGCGTCGGCACCGGAACAAGCCGCCGTGTCCGAACCGGCGGCCAGCGAGCCGGCGGCCGGCGAGCCCGCGGCCAACGAGAAAGCGGCTAACGAGAAAGGCTCCTCGCGCTGGCGCATGCGTCTCAGCGCCGCCGAAACCAATCCGTAAACCGCCGGCCACCTTCGTTTTGGCCGAGGCGCCGCCGACAACGATAGCTCACGGGCGCGGGCGTGGTGCCGGCTGTGTGGATCGAACACACGACCTACCGCTTACAAGGCGTTTTCATAGGTAACGGCCGCTAACGACGGTAAATAAGCTCGACCTCCGAAAAACCCCAGACAACCTCTAGCTTTTTGGCATGCAGTAACGTATATAAACGGCTCGCTACGGGTGGGCTATAACCCACCTGTTTTGCCCCGAACGTTACCCCGAAAGGGGCCGGGGTAACAACCGAGGAGCCGCCGGACATGCCAAAACGCGCGTTGACCCAGCTTGCCATCGATCGTTTAGGGCCGCCCAAGACCGGGCGCGTCGCGTACTGGGATGCCCACCAGCCGGGCCTCGCCCTGCAGGTCTCCGCCACCGGCGACCAAGTCGTGGCTC
>DATCQF010000721.1:0-2326 GCA_036569735.1 Allostellaceae bacterium
GTTATCGGCGGTACGTAAGCCACTGCATTTGCGCAGTTTGCGATTACAGGCGGCCCGGGAGAAGAAGCTTTCTTTAGCTGGCGCCGGGCGAATCGGGTCCAACGGTAAACAACTTCGGGTGGAGACTACCTGCCGCTAAACTCGCGAAGGGATCCTCAACCGTAACGCCGGTCGGCGCAAAATGCCGGACGTTGCGGGTGATGACCGTCAGCCCGTGCTCCAGCGCGGTCGCCGCAATGAGAAGATCGGCGCCGCCATGACCTATGCGGGCGCTGAGCCGTCCCCAGCGGCGGGCAATCGCGGTGGTGACCGGCAAGATGCGATCGGCGTACAACTCGATCGTACGCTCCAGCCATGCCCCCATCGCCTCGGCGAAAACCGGGTTATCGATCCGCTGGCGCTCAATCCCGCGCTCGATCCCGCCGATGGTAACCACCGAAAGAAAGAGGCTGTCCGCCGTCCTGCCGCGCAACCACCGGACAACACCCGGATGCCGGCGGCGCTTGCGCATCTCAGACACAATCACCGTATCGATCAGATACATCAGAGCTCGGGATCGCGCGGCGCAGCCCGCGAGCGTTCGAAGACCCCGTCGTCTTGCGGCATCGCCAGCAAATGATCGACGAAGGACGGCGTTTCGGCGGTCTGACGGCGGCACAATCGGTTGTATTCCACAACCGAGACAACAACCACGGCGGGTTTGCCGCGTTTGGTCACGGTTTGCGGTTTGCCCCTAACCGCCGCGTCGACGACGGCGCTGAAGCTGTTCTTCGCGTCCTGCAGAGACCAATGCGGCCGGTCCACGGCAACCAATGCTAGCCAGTTAGACTAGCTAGAATTTCGGGCCACCAACGGTTCCTGTCAAGTGCAGGGGCGAGTCAAGGTTGCAGCCGCGCTTTGAGGAAGCCGTAGATCATCACGATCAGGGCAACGCCGAGCAAGATTCCGGGCGGCAGGCTCTGCAGAAAGTTCGTCGCGTTCTTCGCCACGCTCGAAATGAAATAATCGGCATCGCCGCCGAGAATGATGTTCAGCAAGATGCACAGGACGATCAACAGGAACGCGGCCTCGACGGCGGCCCAGCCGGAGCGACCGCCGGGAATTGACAACCCCTGCCGGCAACGGTCTGATCCGCCGAGCGACTTCGCGCATGGGAGGGAAATTTGGCCAAATTCAGGATCGCGACCCCGGCGGGCGCCAGCTTTACGGTTGCCGGCGGCGGATACGGCTATGAGATGGAGGCGCTGGCGCCGATCGATGCCGAGATCTACGAGATCCCGGCCGGCTCGGAAGACGAGTTCGTCGCCGCGGCGAAGGACGCCGACGCGCTCTACGCCAAGGGCCGCCGCATCACCGGGAAGATGATCGCCGGCCTCGGCCGCTGCAAGATCATCTCATTGGGCAGCGTCGGGGTCGATACGGTCGATGTCGACGCGGCGACCCTGAAGGGCATCCCGGTCACCAACTGCCCGGACACCTTTATCGAGGAGGTCGCCGACCACGCGATGCGCCTCATGCTCGCGACCCACGGGCGCCTCGTCGAGCAGGACCGCATGGTGCGCGAGGGCCGCTGGGCGGAAGGCCGGCCGGCGCTGTTGCAGATCCCGAGGCTGAGGGGCCTGACCTTGGGCCTCATCGCCTTTGGCCATGTCGCCCGGGCCGTCGCCGAGCGCGCCAAGCCGTTTGGCCTCCACATCATCGCCTACGACCCGTTCATCGAGGAGATGGTGATGACCGAGCGGGGGGTGGAGCCGGTCAGCCTGCCTGAACTCCTGGCCCGCGCCGACATCATCTCGATGCATTCGCCGGCGACCGAAAGCGCCCAGCGGATGATCCGCGAAGAGCATTTCCGCCAGATGAAGAAGACCGCGATCTACATCAGCACCGGGCGGGGGCCCACCACCGACGAGGCGGCGCTGATCAAGGCGCTCGACGAGGGGATGATCGCGGGTGCGGGGCTCGACGTCCTCGAACAGGAGCCGCCGGGCGGCAACAACCCGCTCCTTCGGATGAACAAGGTGATCCTCACCGCGCATGTCGCCTCGGCGACGGCGCGGTTCGACCCGGCGCGCCGGCGCCGCGTCGGCCTCGAATTGTCGCTGGCGCTCTCCGGCAAATGGCCGATGTCGTGCGTCAACCCGTCGGTGCTGGCGGCCAGCGGGCTCAGGCGCTGGCAGCCGGTCTCGATGGAGCGCGGGCCCAATTCGTAATCATACTCCAAACTACGTAACGGGCGGCCCCTCACCCTCCCACGCCTCCGGCGCGGCCGAGACGGTTGCGCAACGTCGTACTTGCCGGTCGCGCGCGCCCGGATGCACCATGGGAG
>DATCQF010000722.1:0-1570 GCA_036569735.1 Allostellaceae bacterium
CTCCCCCATCAAGGGAGAGGGCTTTCAAATGCGATTGCCCCCGGGTCAAGCCCGGGGGAGGGGAAAATTTTTCGAGCCTCAATCTGATGTGGTCATGCTCTAAAGGCGAGCGTCGCGGCGGCTGGCGTGCCTGACGGCGAAAATCTCGACATCGGCCTCGCGACGACGATACGAGAGGATGTAGTCGCCGACGATCAGCCGGCGGGTGCCCGGGCGGACGCCTGACGCACCCGAGTTCGGGAACTGCGACAGCTGTTGCTGAGCCCGTTCGAGCGCTTGGAGAAAACGCTGCGCTGCTGGCGGACTAAATTCGGCCAAGTAGTCGGCGATTTCCTCGATTTCCACCCCCGCGCGGTGGGAGCGGAAGACGCGGATCGTCATTTTTTAGCCGCGCGATCGGCCTCGGCCCTCGCAATAATCTCCCTTACCCGACGCAGCGACTCCTCGAATGGAACGATCTCGCCGCGGTCGAGCTCCGCGATGCTCTCGGTGTCCACGGCGATCTCCGCGCCCTCCCCGTCATCGACGTACTGGCGCAGCGCCCGCACCATGACCCACGACCGCGGACGCTCCAACGCGGCGGCCAACTTGTCGAACGCCTCGATCAGGTCGCTTGGGACGCGCAGCGACACATGGCTCGATACCGCATGATCGTCGGGCAAGGGTTCCTCCTGTGCAACACCGCACCACGATGTAGCACACGGTCGGGTTGAAGCAAAGAGACGCCCGCCGAGCGCGCGGCTACGGCATCTGCGCGTAGAGCCTGAGATCGGCGACGACGCCCTCGTCGCGCTCGATCGCGTAATCCTCGTGGATCGGGCCCTTCTTTTCCTTGACCAGCAGGAGGTTGGGGTCGCTCGTCTCGAAGACCCGCAAATGGCGCCCCTCGACGGCGATTTCGGCGAGCTTTACCGTCAGCGGGGCAAGATCGAACCGGTCGCTGGCATCGATGAGCTCGACGAGGCCCTCGGGGGTGATCCCGGAATCCTCGAGGCGCTGCCGGTAGGCGGCCGCGACGGCGGCCTTCTGTTGCGCCTCGGCGGCGCGCGCCTTGGCGGCATCGGCCACCTCCTTGCGATACTCGTCGAATTGCGGTTTGAGACGCTGGACCAAGACAGCGGTCGGCACATCGCGGGTATCGACCCACACCTTGGCGCGGGTCCAGGTCTGGCCGAACCACACCCGGAACTGTTCGCTGGGGATCTCGCCCATCCGGTCGGCCCGGATCGTCGCCGCCCAGCGCTTCTGCTCCGGCGTGCCGGAAAGTTCGGGCCATTGCCGCTCGGCGGCGGCCAAAGCGGCTTGCGGGCGCGGCGCGACAACCGGCTCCGTACCGATGCGCTGCTTGAGGAGGGCGAACTGGCGGCGATACTCATCCTCCCACTCGTCGCTGTCTTCGCTCGGCACCACGCCGTGCTTGTCGTGCAGCGCGCGCGAGGTCGCCTCGATCGCCGCTTCGCGGAGCGCGTTGAGATCCATGTTTCCTCCGTTCGCCACAACCTGTTCTGGTTATTAGCCGTGCCGACGATATTAGCGAGGCTGCGCCGGCGGGCGAAGGAAAAGCCGGCAA
>DATCQF010000723.1:0-2618 GCA_036569735.1 Allostellaceae bacterium
CGGCGGGCTCTGCTGGACGCTTCCGCGAGGGCGCGGGATGGCGATGGTAGAAATACTGGGCGTGACTGGCCGAATCGTAAACCTCGCCCTCGGGATAATGCCGCCACTCGACGATGTCGCCGGCGCTATCGGCTGCACCCCCGCCCCGCGCATCACCGATAACCGTCGCCTCGCGAATTACCGTGGTGCCGCGCGCGGCAAGCGCCTCGCGGCATTCGCGCAGCGCCGCGGCCGCCGCAGTCTCGCGCTCCGGCCAATTCACGGTCCCCTGCCCCCCAGCCACGTGAACGACCCAACTGCGTGAACGACCCAGCTGGGTGAACGAAACGTGTCCAGGATATTACCGTCCGGGCCTCTCCGACAAGGCGCGATTGGTAACCGTCCAGGTCACGATCTCCTCGATCGCGCCGCCCAGCGCCGCGTCGAAGGCGCGCACGACATCGGGCACCGCGTTGGCCGCAGCATTCGCCTCGCGGCTGACCGGCAGCTGGGCCACGATCTTGCGCTCGGGCATCCGCACGAGCTTTGCGGTGAGCCTCACCGAGATCCGCGGCGCTCCATTCGGCGAATCGTAGATCGCCGCGAAATCGCCTATCGCGGTCTCGAGCACGAAATCCGCACGCAGGCCGCCGCGATCGGGCCCGACCGCAGGAATTGCCCCGCTTTTCTCGAACCCGTCGACGAGGGCGGTTTGGATCAGATAGGGCGTGCGGTCGGCCCATTGCACATCGGCAAAATAATCGAGCGAGACCGGCGAGCGGCTCAGCGCGATCCGTTCGGTGTCGAGCCCGGCGGGCGCGGTCGGCGTCGCGACGAGGAGCTGCGCCGCGACATGGGGCAGGCCGGCGGGAAAGGTGAATTTCGGGCTGACGCGATAAAGCTCTCGCTTTGGTGGATCGGTCAACAGCCCGCCGCAGCCCGCCAGCACCGGGGCGAGCACCGTGGCCAAGAACAGGATCAGGATCAGAGGGGACGGAAAACGCTGCGGCTGCGCGGTCATTTTGGGCGGTATCCTTCGCGGCGGTCACCGAGCAGAACCCGGCTCGGATCGCGCTCGATCTCGGCGACCAGCCGGCTCACTCCGGAAATCAGCTGCCGGGCCTCGCCGACGAGCGCCCCGACATCGCTCAAGGTCTGCTGGGAGAAGTTGCGCACCCCCGGCCGCACGTCCTGCAGCGTCAGCTGGAGCTGTTTATTGGTGTCGGACAGGTTCTTGGCGAGACGGTCGAAATTGGCGAGCGCCGATTTCGCCTGGTTGCCGATCCCGTCAGGCCCGGAATAGCTCTGATCGACGTTGTCGAGCAGCGCCGACAGCGTCGCCGCGGCTTTTTTGGCGTTGTCCGTCAGCTCGGCGATGTCCTGGGTCCGATCAGCCAGCCCGGCAGTGAACTTGCGGATGTTTTCGAGGCTCTCGGAAAAGGCCGCGCGGTTCTGGTCGCCGAGCAATTTGTTGGCGCTTTCCAGCGCCACGTCGACCTTTTCCAGCAGTTCGGGAACGCGGGCGACGACGCCGGCGAGGCGCGAGCGGTGCGCCTTGATTACCGGATTCTCGCCGGGCTTGTTGATGGCCGGATTCTCGCCAGGCTTGGGCGCCAGCACCGCCGCCGCCCGGGTGCCCTTGACGATCAGGATATACGAAACCCCGCTGAGGATGTTGGTCTCGACGCTGGCGCGGACGTCCTGCTTGATCTCGACTTTGGCGTCGATCTCGACGGTAACGCGGATCATCGACGCCGGCGCTTCGCCCGGGGCGGTTGTGTCCGCCGTGTCGTCATCCTCGACAAACTCGGGTTGGAACGGAACTATCTTTATGTCGACGACCTTGCCGACCGGGACGCCGCTGTATTCGACCGCCGCACTGTTCCTCAAGCCGGACACCGGCCCTTTGAAGTAGATGTCGTAATGCCTCACTTCGGTCGTCAGCTGGGCCCGCGTCAGCCATAGTACGGCGGCAAAGGCGAGGACGATCATCGTCAGCACAAAGGCGCCAACGGCGACATAATGCGCCCGTGTTTCCATCGCGTTCCCTACCTACCGCCCGGCGGCGGGCTGCGCCGCCCGGCCGCGCGGCCCATGAAAATAAGCTCGGATCCAGGGATGATCGTCTTCGAGATGCTGCGCCAACGTGCCGATCCGGATCTGGGTGTCGACCAGCACCGCGACGCGGTCGCAGATCGCGAACAAGGTGTCCAGATCGTGCGTCACCAGGAACACGGTGAGGCCGAGGCTCGCCTTCAGATCGCGGATCAGCTGATCGAAATCGGCGGCGGCGATCGGGTCGAGCCCGGCGGTCGGCTCGTCGAGGAACAGGATCTCGGGGTCGAGCGCGAGCGAGCGGGCGAGCCCCGCGCGCTTGCGCATACCGCCCGAAAGCTGCGCCGGAAACTTGTCGGCGGTCGCTTCGGGGAGCCCGACGATCGCGATCTTGCAGGCGGCGATTTCGTCCATCAGCGGCTCCGGCATCCGCAGATGCTCGCGCAGCGGCACCTCGATGTTTTGCGCCACGGTCAAGGAGCTGAACAGCGCGCCGTCCTGGAACAGGACCCCCCAGCGCTGTTCGAGTTCCCGGGCCTCGGCTTCGCTGAGCCCCTGCATGTCGTGGCCGAGCACCTCGATGT
>DATCQF010000724.1:0-2724 GCA_036569735.1 Allostellaceae bacterium
CGCTCACCGCCTCGCTGCGCACCAGCTGACCCATCAGCAGGGTCTGGCCGAAGGTCGGGATCAGCGCGAGCAGCGGCTGCGCATTGACCGGCGCCAGCGCCAGCACCATGCCCGCGAGACCGGGAACCAGCGGCAACAGCCCCGAATAGGTCTGCGCCTCCTTCATGCTGCGGGTGGCCGCCGAGATCAGCAATTGCGTCCCCGCGGCGAGGAACACGATGGGCAGGCAGACCGACACCACGGCCAGCAGGCGCAAGGCACCCGGCGGCGCGGTCAGGCCGAGCGATTCCCGCGGCACGATGTGCAGCATGATCCAGAAGGCGACGACCTGCGAGGCGAGCGCCATCAATGTGAAGACGATCGTCGCGCCGAGCTTGCCGGCCAGCACCTGGTAGCGCCTCACCGGGTTCATCAAGAGCGGCTCGAATGAGCCGCGCTCGCGCTCGCCGCTCGTCGAATCGAGCGCGACATGGACCCCGCCGGTGAACAGCGTGAAGATCAGAAACGGCGGGATCATCGTCAACAGGATGACCGCGGGTCCGGCCGCCCTGCCGATATTCTCCTGCCGGATATCGAGGATGTTCAGGATATCCGCCGAGACGCCGGCGGCGCGCAGCCTTCCGCTCACCGCCTCGCGCTGGTAGGCGTTCAACAGCTCGACGATCCGGCCGGTTGCGACGATGCTGTCGAAGCGCGACGGGTTGGTGATCAGATGCACCGCGAGCGGGCTCTGCGGCGCCGTGCCGGGCTCTGCCGGCAACACCAGGGCAAAGGCCAGCCGGCCACCCAGCACCAGGCCGCGGGCGCCGTCCGGGAGGTGCCGCATGATCGTGCCCTCGCCCTCGAGGAAGCGCACGAGATCGGGTGCGCTCGCGGCATTAACGATCGGCACCACCAAGGGGCCGGAATCGTTGACCCGCATCGACCCGCCGACAAAGAAAAACATCACCCCGAGCAACAAGGGGCCCATCAGGGGATAGATCATCGAAATGAGGATGCTGCGCCCGTCGCGCAAATGGTCGACCATCTCCTTCTTGAACACGATCAGGATGGCGGACATCTTCATTCCCCGGCGGCGAATGCCGGCTCCGCCGCCCTTTCCTGCGTGGCCGCCATGAAGATCTCTTCCAGTTCGTCGAGCCCGGTGGCGCGCCGCAATTCGGCCGGGGTGCCCTGCAGCACGACGGTGCCGCGGGCCAGGATGACGATGCGATCGGCGAGGGCGGCGACCTCCTGCATGATATGGCTGGTCAAAAGGATGCAGCGTCCCTCGGCGCGCAGCCGCCGCAGGAGGTCGCGCACGGCCCGGCTGGTCGCCACGTCGAGCCCGTTGGTCGGTTCGTCGAGCATGATGTTGTGCGGCCGGTGCACCAGGGCGCGGCCGAGCGCGACCTTCATCTGCTGGCCGCGCGAAAAGCCCTTGGCGCGCCGGTCGATGAAATCCTCCATGCGCAGGGTCGCCACCAGCCCCTCGATCCGCGCGTCGAGGTCGCCCGGTTCGATCCCGTGCAGCCGGCCGAAATAACGCAGGTGCTCGCGCGCCGTCAGGCGAGCGTAAAGCGCGCGGATGTCAGGCAAGACGCCGAGCCGGCGCCGCGCCGCCAGCGGATCCTTCCGGCTGTCGATGCCGTCGATCAGCGTGGTGCCGCGCGCCGGCCGCAACACCGTGCAGATCAGGCGAAACATCGTCGTCTTGCCGGCGCCGTTCGGCCCGATCAGACCGGTAATTTCGCCGTCACGCGCGACAAAGCTGACGTCCTGGACTACCCTCAGGTCGCCGAACGACTTTGCGAGACCGCGGACTTCGATCATTTGATTTCCGTTGGGGACGCCACCCGGTCGATTCGACTCGACGGTGGGGCCAAGGTCAAGGCGCTAGTCGCGCTTCCCGCGCCAATCCTCCGCGAATTCGCGCAGCTGGCCGGCTTCCAGGTCGGATACCGCCCACAACATCATCCCGTCCTCGCTCCAGTGCACGACATTGTAGCCCTGGCGCTGCACGGTTTCGGGAGGCCGCCCGGTGCGCTCCGCCGCCGGCCAGACGAACAGGTCGATCACATGCTTGTCGCGCTGATAAACCAGGGCGGCGACCGGCCGGCCCGCGACATAGTCGAGCCGCCCGCCACGCAGCGGAAAGCGCTGCGCCGCGAGATCTTTGACCGGCGGCGCAAAATCGATGCGGCCGTCGAACCACGGCTTGACCGTATGCCCGTCGCCCGAGGCGACGTCCTCGAGATGCCCGGGCTGCAGCGCGCGGATGTGGCCGGCGACGATCTGCTCGGCGAGGTTGGGCTGCTCGGCGAGGTTGGGCTGATGCGGCGCGAGCATCAGCAGCGCAATAGCGGCGGCCGAGGCGGCGCCAAGCCCGAAGCTTGCCCCAGTGGACCACCATCGCGACCACCGCCGGCGCATATTCGTGACTAACCCTCCCGCGCCTGCGGCGGAGGAGAGGGTGGGGGCTGCTTTCGACGATGCGGCGGCGGTCAATTGCGCCATCACCCGGCTGCGCACATCGCCCGGTATCTGCTGATACAGCTCTGCGCCATCAATCAGCGAGCGGGCGTGCGCCAGTTCGGCGGCGGCGGCCTGGCAGATCGGGCACTCCACCTTATGCGCCGTGAGCGCAGCCGCCTGGGCGGCGTCGAGTTCGCCGTCGAGTTCGGCCTGCACCAGCAGGATTTTGTCGCATCCGCGAGCCGTGCTCATGGAATTTCGCCTTCGCCA
>DATCQF010000725.1:0-2534 GCA_036569735.1 Allostellaceae bacterium
ACCCTCACCCGCCTTCGCGCTTCGCGTTCAGGCACCCTCTCCCGCGGTGCGGGAGAGGGGCTGGGCGACGGATGAGCGCGCTCATCCGATCAGCGCCTCGTAGCGGGCGGCGATTTCGTCCCAGCTCAGCCCGCGCTGCAGCGCGAGCGCGCCCTGGTGCCAGCGCCGCCACAGATCGTCGTCGCGCAGCACCGCGACCGCGGCATCGACAAAATCGTCGTCAGTCGGGGCGATGCGTCCGGTCTTCCCGTCGATCACGCGTTCCACGACGCTGCCGATCGGCTGCACCACCGCCGGCACGCCCATCGCCTGTGCCTCGGCGAGCGCCAGGCAAAAGGTCTCGCCGGAATCGCCGCGGTAGAGCATGACGCGCGCGCCCGCCAGCACCTCCGCCAGCTTGTCCCGGCCGACCGGCGCGTGGCGGCGCACACCGTGCGCCTGGAGCGCATCGGCGCGGGCGAGCACCGCCTCCATGCGCCCGGCGTGCGCCGCCTCCCCTGGAGCGCCGCCATAGACCGCCGGACCGGCATAGATGTTGAGTTCGGCGCCGGGCACCAGCGGGGCGATGCGCGCCACCCACAAATCGAGCAGCCAGTCGAGCCCGCGCAGCGGGTTCGAGGTGAAGACCGCGCGAGGGCCCGGCGGCTCGCGCGCGGTGGCGTGGCGGAATTGCTCGAGGACGCCGTAGGGGATGATCTCCAGCCCGCCGCGCGGGATCCAGCTCGGGACCGTCCCGGCATGATAATCCCCGGTCACCACGAGGGTCGGGCGATAGCGCAAGAGCGGCCACAGCACGCGCGGCTTTCTCAGGTAGCGCGCCGGATTGTGCAGCCAGAAGAGGCGGCGGCGGGCAGCGGGCGCCAGCCCGATCACGCGGTGCCCGCGATTGCCGATATAGAGGTCGCAGGCTTCCGGCACCCCGCCCTCGAGCGGCGCCCAGCCGACCCCGTTGTGGTGGAGCGGCGCGCGGCAATGGTTGCGCGCCGCGACCCTATGGCCACGCGCGGCGAGCGCCTCGGCGAGCGCGACAAACGCGGTCTCGGCGCCGCCGAGCGGCCCCGCTTCGGCGCTCCGGCCGTCAAAGGCGATGCCGTAATCGGCCATCACCACCTCAGCCATCACTCCCCCCGGGCGGCCGGCCCTTGCGGGCCGTCCCGGGGGTCAAGCCGCGCCTTCAGGTAGGAGAGGATAGGATAGAGCGCAGCGCAAAGCGCGATGAGGAAGCCGTAGGGGCCTTCGCGATAGCCGCGGCGGCCGACATAGCATTTCCAGAAGCGCGTCACGATGCGCCGCAGATTATGCCCGTAGCTGCCGATGTCGCCGCTGCGCCGCAGATCCTCGGCACGCAAACTCGTGTAGCGGTCGAGCCGGCGCAACATGTCGGAGATGTTGCGGTCGACGTAATGGACGAGGCGCGCCTCGAGCCGCGGGCCCTGCCGCCCCGCCAGGTTGACGCTGGCGTGCAGCACCCGGTCGTCGCTCCAGGTCTTGGCGCCCCGGCGATAGAGGCCGGCATGAGCCGATCTGCCGAAAGAGGCCCCCCACCCCCAGCGCACCAGCCGGTCGCCGACGTAATTGTCGACCGGGATCAGGTGCCAGTCGGCCGGCGAATTCTGCACGACGGCGCGGATCTCGGCGGCGAGTTCGGGGCTTATCCGCTCGTCGGCGTCGACGTCCAGCACCCAATCGCCCTGGCAGGCTGCGACCGCGGCCTGACGGCGCGGGGCTTCGCGCTCCCATGCCCCTTCGAGGATGCGATCGGTGAACCGCGCGGCGATTTCATGCGAACGATCGGTGCAGCGGTCGAGGAGGACGACGATCTCGTCGGCGAAGCCCAGCGCGGCAAGACAGTCCTCGAGTTGCGCCTCTTCGTTATGCGCGACGACGACAACGGAGAGGCTCGGACCGGTGCCCACCGGCACTGCGGCGACCTCGGTCGTGACCGTGCTCATGCCGCTTCGCTCGCGGCGCGGCACCACAGCCGGCGCGCCGCCGTTTCAGCCATGTCGACCGTCAAGCTGTCCATCAGCGTCCCGGTCGTGAGGTGGTCGAAGCCGGGTGGAAACATTTTTTCACGCGGCAGCGCGGTCTGGACGAAGGCGGTGCTCGGTCCCCATGGCGCATATTGCTCGGCCGGGCTCGGCCCGAACAGACCCAAGGTCGGCGTGCCGGCGGCGGCGGCGATGTGCATGAGCCCGGTGTCGTTGCCGATGAACAGGGCAGAGCGCCGCAGCACCGCGGCCGCGGTCAACAGATCGGTCCGGCCGACCAGGTCGATAACGCCCGCCATGCCCCCTGCGACGCCCGAGAGCAGCGGCACCGCCTGCGCGCGCTCGTGCGCCGCCGCCAGCACCACGATCCGGGCGCCCGGCAGCGGCCCGTCCGTGGCGGTCAGCCGGCGCGCCAGCTCGGCGAAACGCTCGGCGCGCCATTGCTTGCCGCGCCAATTGGCGGCCGGCCCGATCGCCAGCACCGGCGGACCCGGCGGCAGCAGCGCCTCGGCGGCGCGCTCGTGATGCGGTGCCGTCCACAGC
>DATCQF010000726.1:0-3532 GCA_036569735.1 Allostellaceae bacterium
GGCGTGGGATCGAGGATGACGGTCCCCGCCGAACCGTCGATCACCATTCGGGCGCCGGCCCGAGCCCGCACCAGGAGGCCGGGGACGCCAAGCACCGCCGGCAGCCCGAGGGCGCGCGCCATGATCGCGGTGTGGCCCTCGGGCCCGCCATATTCGGTCGCGAACCCGCCGATCCGCCGGGGGTCCATCAAGGCGGTATCGCCCGGGGTGACCTCCTCGGCGAGGATGATGGCGCCGCCGCTCAGACTCGAATAGGCGACATAGGGTTTCTTCAGGAGGTTGCGAATGAGCCGCGCGCCGACCACCCTGATGTCGTCGATGCGGGCGGCGAGATACGCGTCGGGCATCGCCGCGAAGGTCTTGGCGATCTCCTCGATCTCGAGCTGGATCGCACGCTCGGCATTGATGCGGCTGCGGGCGACGCGCTGGTGAACGCCGCGCACGAGCCGCGAATTGGCCAGCATCGCGAGATGGGCATCGAGCACATAACCGATCTCGTCGGCGGCCGATCCGGGGAGCGCGGTGGCGCGCGACTTCAGCTTGCGCAGCTGCTTCACCGAAACCGCGACTGCTTCGCCAAAGCGGGCGCGCTCGCCTTCGATCGCGGATTCGGCGATCCGGCTCTCGCTGACCGGCAATTGGCCGCGATCGCCGACATAGGCGGGCCCGATCGCGATCCCCGGCGATACGCCGATCCCCGACAGCCTCAGCTCGCTCCGTCCGTCGCTTGCGCCTTCGGTCCCGGGGGCCTCGTCAATCCTCATCGAACTTGCATTCGATCAGGCGGGCGAGCGTCTCCACCGCCGTCGCGGCGTCGCGCCCGGTCGCGCTGATTTCGATGACGGTCCCCGAGGCGGCGGCAAGCATCATCAGCCCCATGATCGAGCGGCCCGACACCGCCGTGCCGTTCTTGCGCACTTGGACATCCGCATCGAATTGGCCGGCGGTCTTGACGAAGCGCGCGGCGGCGCGCGCGTGCAGCCCTTTTTGATTGCAGATCGTGCAGGTAAGCCGCGCCGTCGCCGCGGTTTGCGCGGCAGCGCCGGCGAGTTGTTCGGGGGTGCCGTCGGGGCTCATCGGCGCGCGTCGGCCAGGAGCTGGGAAGCGACGTTGATGTATTTGCGGCCGGCCTCCTGGGCGCCGAGCGCGGCCCGTTCGAGACCTTCGGTCTGGCGCAGGCTGGCCAGCTTGATCAGCATCGGCAGGTTGACCCCGGCGATGACCTCGATCTTGCCGCGGTCCATCACCGAAATCGCCAGGTTCGAAGGCGTGCCGCCGAACATGTCGGTCAACAACACCGCGCCATCGCCGCTGTCGACATCGGCGATCGAGCGAAGGATGTCCTGGCGGCGCTGTTCCATGTCGTCGTCGGCACCGATGCAGATCGCGGCGATCTGGGTCTGCGCGCCGACGACGTGTTCGAGGGCGGCGACGAACTCGGTTGCCAGCCGCCCGTGGGTGACCAAGATCATGCCGATCATCGAGATCCCTTTGCCCCGACCGCCGCCGGCCGGACCCACAGGCGCAGCTCGGCGCAGGCCCGTCCGGCTATGCCGTCGGCGCCGCAGATCAAGCTCGCTGTCATGAAATCGGGGTTGCTACGCAGGGCAGATGCCACTTGCCGCTCGCACCGGAGGCTGTTGGGGGCCGCCCCGGCGGGAGTATGGGGGTATGCGAGCCCCATATAGCGCGGCGCGAGACGTCCGTCATCACACTTGATGAACACACGACACGGCGCCTCGCTCCCTGGCCCACCCCGGTTGACCATCGGCTGCGGTGGCCGTCGACGCCGTCGCTCGTCATTCGCTGATCATAGCGGGAAGCCCGGGCCCGGTAAACGCGCGCAGCGCGAGGCGCAGCTTCGCCGCCGCCGATGCGTCGAACGGGGTCACCGTGATCCGCGGGAGGGTGAGGCCAAGGACCGTCTCGCTGAGCCGCGCCGGGAGCCGCTCGATTGCTTCCGATAGGACCAGATCGACGATCAGCGCGACGGGCGCCTCGGCCAGCGCGTCCAATCGCATGATGCCGACGCCGCGCACCTCGATGAGCCCGGCGATCGTCGCGGGCGCGCGCACGATGATTGTGTCGCCCTCCCGGCGCAGCTCGCTCTGGTCGTCGGCGACGAGACGGGCCCCGGCGTCAATCAGTCGCAGTGCCAGATCGGACTTGCCGGACCCGGAGGCGCCGCGCAAGAGGACGGCGCGGCCGTCGATCGCGACCGCGGTGGCGTGGAGCAGCAGCCGGCCGGCGGTGCCCGTCTGGGTGCGCTCCGTCATGGCTCGGCGCTCATGGTTCGGCCGGCAGGCGGATCAGGAAGCGCGCCCCGCCTGGACCGCCGCCCTTATCGCCAATGGGGCCGTCGGTCCGGTTCTCGGCCCACATGCGGCCGCGATGGGCTTCGACGATCTGCTTCGAGATCGACAGCCCGAGCCCCGAATGCGTGCCGAACTTCTCGCCGGCCGGCCGCTCGCTGTAGAAGCGGTCGAAGATCGCGGTCAGCTTGTCCGGCGGGATGCCGGGGCCCTGGTCTTCGACGGTGACCAGAACCGCCCTCCCGTCGGGGGCGGCGCGGATGCGGATCTCGCCGTCCGGCGGGCTGAACGAGACCGCGTTGGCGATGACGTTGAGAAAGATCTGCGACAGGCGGCTTTCGATGCCGGGCACGACGAGGGCGCGGCCGCGGCCGGACGGGTCGGAGGGCAGGTCGAGGACGATGCGCGGCGAACCGGCGGCCCTGGTGGTCTCGCGCATGTCGACGAGCGCGCGCAGCATCGCCGCGATATCGGTCGGCGACATTTCGAGACGGCTCAATTCGGCGTCGAGGCGCGAGGCGTCGGAGATGTCGGTGATCAGCCGGTCGAGGCGCTCGACATCGTCCTGGATGATCGCCATCAGCTGGCGCTGCTTTGCCGGATCGTCGATGCGGGCGGCGGTCTCGACCGCGCTGCGCAGCGAGGAGAGCGGGTTCCTGATCTCGTGCGCGACATCCGCGGCAAAGCTTTCAATGGCGCTCATGCGCTGCCACAGCGCATCGGTCATCGCGCGCAAGGAGCCCGCCAGTTCGCCGATTTCGTCGTTGCGCCCGGTGACATCGGGGATTTCGATGCGGGCGCCCCGGCCGCGGGCGCGCTGCGCCGCATTCGCGAGGCGTCGGATCGGCCGGGCGATCGTGCTCGCCAGATAGAGCGACAACAGCACGGTCACCAATAGCGTGACGCCGAAGATGCGGATCAGTTCGAGCCGCACGGTGCGCAGCTCCTCCTCGATCTCGCGGTTGCTGGTCGACAGCATGACCGCGCCCAGCACCTGCTTGTAGCGCTGCAGCGGTACCGCGACGCTGATGACGAGGCCCCCCGTTGGCGCGTCGGTGCGTACCGCCGACCCGCTCTCGCCGCGCAGCGCCGCCAAGGCCTCGCGGAAATCCTGGGCGGTGGCGCCCTCGCTGAGCGCGGCGGCAAAAATCTCGCCCTGGGTGCGCAGCGACTCGGTCTGCTGTCCGATGAGGCTCGCTTCGAATTTGCCGAGATAGAGA
>DATCQF010000727.1:0-3493 GCA_036569735.1 Allostellaceae bacterium
CTTCAGGATCTTGTCGACGAAGACCGCGGCCCGCCGGTAGGCGTCGGCCCCGGGGGAGCTATAGGTCATCAGCCCGCCTTCCTCGGCGATCACGCGAACGAAAGAAACGGCCGGTATCCGATACTTCAGCGCCAGCTTGGCGACGCGCCTGGTCGGCAAGCTGGGCTGGACGATGACGGCATCCGGCCGCGATTCCTCCATCGCCGGAAAGGCGGCCTCCAGTTCCTCGGTGTTGTGGATCAATATCGGATCGATCGTCGTCCCGGTCGCCGCGCCACCGCGCTGGATCTTTTCGAGGAACGGCTTGGAGAACGGGTCGGGCGCATTGACCAGCGCCGCGACGCGATGCGCCGATGGCAGCATGTCGCGGATCAGCTCGACGCATTTGCCCGCGAGGTCCGCGCCGACACCGGCCATGCCGGTGACATTTCCCCCCGGCCGGGCGAGGCTCTCGACAAGACCGGTTGCGATCGGATCTCCTGCGGCTGCCATAACGATCGGAATTTCGTGCGTCGCCCGCTTAGCCGCCAGGGCGGCCGGCGTGAACCAGGGCACGATGATATCGACCTTGAGCCGCACCAGCTCGGCCGCCAATTCGGGAAGGCGGCTTGCCTGTCCTTCGTCCGAGCGGAACTCGAAGCGAATGTTCTGCCCTTCGACGTACCCGAGCGCGCGCAGGTCCTCCCGGAACAATCGCCAGAATTGCTCGGAGCCGGGAGCGCCGACTACCAGAACGCCGATGGTCGGCATTTTCGCCTGCTGCGCCGCGCCGACGAACGGCCAAAAGGCCGCAGCGCCGCCGAGCAGGGCGAGGAGGTCGCGCCGCTTCATGCGATCAACTTTCCCGCCGGCTAATTCGCCGCGAAGCAATAGAACAGCCCGTCGCCGCCGGTGCTGCGCAGGTCGGTCTGGCTGCAGCCGCCCTCGGGGCCGCGCGAGGGGTGCGACGAATTCCACGAGTGCATTGCGTCATCGTCGCGCGGGCCCCGGCGGTCGATATGGCCGAGCATCGCCGAGCCCTGCGTGCTGCTTGTCCAGTTCTTGCAGGTCTTGTCGTCGCCGACGGGAAACGCCTTGCCGTCCGGCTGCGTGCCGGTCAGCGCATCGTGCCGGTTGGGCTTGTCGCCGTAGCCGTTGACCACCTCGCCCTTCTCGGTCAGCGCAGTCTCTTTGGTCAGGTTGTTGGCGCCGTGCAACTCGTCGACATTCTTGGCGACGACGACCCCCTTGGCGTTCTGCCAGGGGCCTTTCCCGATGCGGTCGCGGGCATTCACGGCGGGCTGGCCGCCACCCTCCTGGGCGACGAGGTAGGCATGCCAGGTGTGGCTGCCGGCACCGGCGGCTTGTGCCAACTGCTGGCAATGTCGGTCCGCCCCGGCGAGCCCGCCGAGATCGGCGCCCTTGCCCACGCCTGCGCTCGTCACGAACAAGCTCATCTGGGCCTGCTGTGCTGGCGCGGTCGTGCCGATTGCGGCCAGCAACAACAATGACGCTGCCGCCAACAGCGGCAACCGGGTCATCCGATCCATTGTCGTCCTCCCTCTCGTGATTTTATCGCTTCAGCGCGCTGCCACCGGTCCCTTCAGCACCTGCCCGGCATAGTCGCCGGTGGTTTCGCCGTTCTCGAAGGCGACGGCCCCGTTGACGATCGTCGCGGCGATGCCGTCGGCCTTCTGCACGAGGCGCCGCGCGCCGCCCGGCAGATCCTGCTCGACGGTCGGGAGGCGCGGCCGGATGCGCTTGTCGTCGAACACGACCAAATCCGCGGCGTAACCCGTGCGGATGAGGCCGCGGTCGGGCAGCTCCCAGGCCGAGGCGTTGTCGAAGGTCAGCATGCGCACCGCCTGTTCGAGGGTGAATTCCTCGCGCTTCCGGACCCAGTAGCTCAAGAGGTGGGTCTGCAGCGACGACCCCATCTCCTGGCAGACATGGGCCCCGGAATCGGAGAAGGTCGCCAGGCTGCGCGGGTGCTTCAGGAGGCCGAGGACATCCGCGGGCGACTCGTTGACCAGCGGCTGGACAAACACGCGGTTGTCGTTTTCGAGCGCCAGATCGATGATCACCTCGACCGGGTGCTTGTTGTGCCGGCGCGAGAGTTCGGCGACGCTCGGGTCGTCCCAATCGACGTCGAACATCGGGAACAGGTTCTCGTAGTCGGGTTTGCGCGGGTCGGTGGTCGCGGCGCCGCCGCCCTGCAATTCGGCGCCCTTCGGCTTCATCACGGCTTCCTCGGCGACGAGCTGGCGGCGCACCTCCGGGTCGGCGAGGCGGTGCTTCTGCTCGGCGAGCGGCAGCGTCCGGATCCTCTTCCAGCCCGGAAGTGTGTCGAACGGCAGGTAGGATCTGAGCGAGAAGATCGCGTTGATCGAGCGGGTCGTCGCCTGGCCATAGACCCGCCCGCCCCGCGCAACGGTCTCGTCCATCCAGCGCATCTGGTAGTCCCACGGGTTAGGGGCGACCCCCTGCCGGGTCGCCAACGTCCCGAACATGATCGGGCGCCCGCTGTCGAGCGCCACCTTGCGCAGCCGGTCGAGGAATATGCGCTGCGCCTCGCCGCCGGAGATGTCGGGGCCGATCTGGAAGATGCCGGCATCGAGCGCTGCCATCGCGCCGACGAGGCGGTCGATCTCCTCCCACTCGGCGATGCGGCTGGCGACCGGCGACCCGTCCGGGGTGATGTGGGTCGAGGCGCGCGAGGTCGAGAACCCCAACGCGCCGCATTTAATCGCCTCGGTGACGGCGGCAGCCATGACCCTGAGATCATCCTCGGAGGCCCGCTCCTCGAGCGCGCGACGCCCCATCGCGTACATGCGCAGCGCCGAATGCCCGATATACATCCCGTAATTTAAGGCTTTCGGCAGGCGTTCGACATTGGCGAGATATTCCGGAAAAGTCTCCCAGTTCCACTCGATCCCGGCGAGCATCGCCTCGGTGGGAATGTCCTCGACCGCGGTGAGGCACCGGGCAAACCATTCGCGGTCAGAGGGCTTGCACGGCGCCAATGCAAACCCGCAATTCCCCATGACGACGCTGGTGACGCCGTGCCAGCACGAGCAGCTGCCGATCGGGTCCCAGGCGACCTGCGCGTCCATGTGGGTGTGGCCGTCGATAAACCCGGGGGCGACGACCATCCCGTCGGCGTCGATCGTGCGCTCGGCGGCGGCGCGGATGCGGCCGATCTCGACGATCCGCCCGGCCTTGACGCCGACATCGGCGCGGTAGCGCCCCATCCCGGAGCCGTCCACCACGGTGCCGTTCTTGATCACGAGGTCGAGCGCCATCGCCATTCTCCTGCTAGAGTACGGGCGAGCTTCGGAGCATCGCTCGGCCGCTGTCAACCGCGCATAGCTCAAAGGTGATGTACGGAGATTTGTGTCAGGGCTGTGAGAGGGGGTACTCGGCGGATTGCTGAAGTCCGCAAAGAGGAGCACCCCCAATGCCACAGGCTGTGACGATCCGAAGCTTACCGGGAGCATTTGAGTTGGTGAAGGGC
>DATCQF010000728.1:0-2739 GCA_036569735.1 Allostellaceae bacterium
AGCGGCTGGCGGCCACGGCTCGCATCCGCGCGCGCCTCGGCCGGTTTGCCGGCGATGCCGAATTGGCGGCGATTGCCGGGGTTGCGACGGCTGAGTTGCGCCGCGTATTGCTGGCGCTCGGGTATCGCGCGGTCATCGAAAAGGGCGACGAATTCTTCATCGCAAGGCCGCGTCGCCGGGGCGCTCAGCCTGCGCCACGCCCGCATCCCAGACCGCCGCGCGAGGGCCATCCCTTTGCCAAGCTGCAGGAGCTGAAATTCGCTTGAGCGCCATCTCAACCGTGAACACCACCGCGACCGCCGCCGGGCCGGACCGCGGCAAGACCCGCCTCGACCAATGGTTGTGGTTCGCCCGCTTCGCCAAGAGCCGGTCGCTCGCATCCCGGCTGTGCGCCGCAGGCGAGGTTGCGATCAACGGCGCAACCGTAAAGAAGCCGAACCAGACCGTGCGGGTCGGCGATGTCGTGGTCGTCCCGCAGGGCGGCTGGCAGCGCACGGTGCGGGTGCTGGCGCTCGGTCTGCGGCGCGGGCCCGCGGCCGAGGCGCGCACGCTTTACGAAGAGGCCGCGATGGCGGCGCCGCGGCGCGCTACGGCGCCGGATTGGGTCCCGTTGCTCGATGCCGACGATCCGGGGGATTGGCCGGCGCCCGGGCGAAGCCTCACCTGATCCCCGGCCTCACCTGATCCCCGGCCTCACTTGATCAGCGCGATCGCATCGTGCAGGCGCGGGTGGTCCGCCGTGCCGAGCCATTCGAACACCGCCATCTCGGTGGTGACGATCTCGGCGCCATGGTGCGCCATGCGTAGGATCGCGGTCTCCTTGCTCTCGGCGCGGCGCGAGCCGACCGCATCGCGCACGAGATAGACCCGCCTTCCGGCGCCCAACAGGCCGAGCACGGTCTGCAGCACGCAGACATGCGTTTCGCACCCGGCGACGACGAGGTCGGGGCGGTCTCCCAGTCTGTCGATGAACCCCGCGGTGCGGCAGGCGTCAAAGCTCATCTTGTGCGCGATGCGGGCGCTTCCCGGTGCGGCAAGCTCGGGCAGCGTAGGGCCAAGCCCGCCGGCATTCTGCTCGGTGAAAAGGACCGGCACGCCGAACATTTCCGCCGCGTCGATGAGGCGCCGCGCGTTGGCCACCACCGCCGCGCCGTCCTCGATCGCCGGCATCAGCCGCGACTGGAAGTCGACGATCAGCAAGGTCGAGGTCTCGCGGTCGATGGTCGGCATGGTGCTCCGCAACCCTCAGATCGTGATTGTGCCCTCGAGATAGAGCACCGCGCGGCCGGCGATCGTCACCCGGTCGCCCTCTAACGCGCAACTGAGGGCTCCGCCGCGGCGCGACAGCTGGCGGGCTTCAAGACGGTGCTTTCCCAGCCGCTCAGCCCAATAAGGGATGAGCGTGCAATGCGACGAGCCGGTCACCGGGTCCTCGTCGACCCCGCGCGCCGGAGCGAAAAATCGCGACACGAAATCGGTTTCGCCCGTCCCGGGGGCGGTGACGATCACGGCAAACCGGTCGAGCGCGGCGAGCGCAGCGAAATCGGGCGATAACCCGGCGATGTCGTCGGTGCTGTCGTAGACGGCAAGGTAGTCGCGCGCGGCAAGAAGGGCGGCAGGGCGTCGGCCGAGCGCGGCAGCGAGCTTCTCCGACATCGCGCACGGTGCCGGCGGGCGGGCCGGAAAATCGAGCGCCAGAAGATCGCCGTCGCGCGCGACGGTCAGGGGCCCCGCCTGCTGCGTCTGGAAGGTGACGCGGCTCTCCCTCGGCTTCAGAACACGGAACACGATAAATCCCGATGCCAGGGTCGCATGCCCGCACAGATCGACTTCGGTCGAGGGCGTGAACCAGCGCAGCCGGTAGCCCTCCCCTTCGGGGACGAAAAACGCGGTCTCCGACAGATTGTTCTCGGCCGCGATCGATTGCATCACATCATCGGGCAGCCAGGATTGGAGCGGGCATACCGCCGCCGGGTTGCCGGTGAACGGCCCATCGGTGACGAAGGCATCGATCTGGTAGAGCGGGATGCGCATGCCGGCCGCCTATTCGATCACCTCGTCGGCGCGCTCCAGCACCGCCGCAGGAAGCGCGAAACCCAGCGCGTCGGCGGTCTTTCTATTGATCACAAACTGGAAGCGGGTCGGCTGCTCGAATGGTAGATCGGCCGGCTTGGCGCCCTTCAGGATGCGGTCCACCAGGCCCGCAACTCGCTCAATCACCTCCTTGCCGTCCGGCCCGTACGACATCAGGCCGCCGTCGCGCGTGAACACATCGGACTCGTAGATGGCCGGGATGCGATGGGCGGCGGCAAATGCGAAGACCCGTTTGTGGTTCAGGATCGTCAGAACATCGGTGACCATCAGGATGCCGTCCGGCTTCTGGCGTTCCATCGCGGCAAACGCAACGTCGAAATCGTCGGGCTCGCGAACCCCCAGCGGCTGAACCGCAATGCCGAGCGTCTTTGCCGCCGCCTCGGCGGCCTTGTAGCGCATCGTCATGCCGAGATCATCGGCGTTCCACAGCATCGCCACGCGCTTCAGGGCGGGAACCGCGTCTTTGAGCAGTTCCAGCCGTTTTGCCGAAAGCTCGGACGCCAAATCAGACATCCCGGTAAGGTTGCCGCCGGGCCGGCTCAGGCTGGCCGCCAGGCCGGTTTCGACCGGATCGCCGCCGCCGCTCATGACGATCGGCACCGTCGTCGTGGCGTCCTTGGCGGCGCGCGCCGCCGGGTAGCTCCG
>DATCQF010000729.1:0-7612 GCA_036569735.1 Allostellaceae bacterium
GGACTGATGTTTCTGGCCCTCGCGACGGGGCTCGTATTCGCCCGGTTTTCGCGGCCGACGGCGCGGGTCTTGTTCAGCCGGGTCGCGGTGATCGGCCCCTATAACGGCGAGCCGACCCTCTCCTTCCGCCTCGCCAACCAGCGCAGCAACCAGATCCTGCAGGCCGAGGTCAGCGCCGTCCTGCTGCGCGACGAGAAGACCCTGGAGGGCGCGCCGATCCGCCGGTTTTACGATTTGAAGCTGGCGCGCTATAGGACGCCGGTGTTCGCGCTGACCTTCAGCGTCATGCACGAGATCGATAAGGACAGCCCGCTCCATGGCGCGAGCGCCGCCTCACTGGAAGCCGACAACGCCGAACTGATCGTCACCGCCAGCGGCATCGACGAGACGATCGCCCAGCGCGTCCACGCCCGCACCTCGTACCTGCCGCACGAGATCCTGTGGGGCCACCGCTTTGTCGATGTGATGGGCTGGACCGACGACGGCAGCCGGGTCATCGATTACCGGCAATTTCACGATACCGTGGCGCTCAAGGACGCGCCTTAACCGCGGGCTGTCGGGCTGGCGATTTCCCACCGCCGACGCGATACGGTAAGCTCTGGGCCATGACGCTCGACATCACCTCGCTCGACCTGCCGGCGGAGGAGCGCAGGATGGTGTGGCAAATTCTGCGGGCGAATTTGCCGGCGGAGGTCAAGGTGTGGGTTTTCGGGTCGCGGGCTACTGGCCGGACGCGGCGCTATTCCGATCTCGTCTGGCGATCGATGCCGGGCGGCCGCTGACGCTCGATGAAGCCGCCAGCCTCGCCGACGAATTCAGCGAAAGCGACCTCTCCTATCGCGTCGATGTCGTCGACTGGCGCGCGATCGACGATCGCTTTCGCCAGATCATCGCGCGGGAACGCGTGCCCTTGGCCGAGAAGGTCGGCGTAACGAGGTGACGCCTCACTCCTCGGGCAGGCCGGCCAGGCGCAGGCCGGTGACGTAGAGCTCGACGAACTCCGGCGCGGCCGAGGCGAAAAGCACACGCACCGCGGCGATCGTCAATCTGGGGTCGATCGCCAGCAGCCGGCCGAGGTCGGCGCGCGCCTCGTCGAGCCGGCCGAGATGGGCGTTGGCGACGGCCTTGACGCGGAAGGCGGTGGCAAACCGCGGCTGGTCGTGCAGGGTGCGGTCGGCCCATTCGATTGCCTGTTCGAAGCGTCTCGCAGCAAGATGAGCGAGCGCAGTGCTGACCGCGTTCATATAGCCGAACGGATCAAAGGGGCTCAAGCGCCGTGCCCGATCGCAGGCTTCGATCGCCGCTTCGGGCCGGTTGCGCAAGGCGTGGATATTTCCTCTTACCACCCAGGCGAGGGCCGCGTTTGGATTTACAGCCAGAGCGCGGTCCAGCATCGCTTCCGCCATCGTGGTCTCGCCGGCGAGAAAGAACAGCGTATAGGCCGCCTGCCAGATCGTATCCGGGTCGTCGCGTTCGCCTTCGAGCGCCTGTCGGGCCAAGCGAACGCCCTCGGCTACGTCCTCATCCGACAGCGCTCCCCATCCTTGGACCCGCTGCATCATTCGACACCAGCCGACCATAGCAGCGGCCGGTGCGTAGGACGGATCGATCACAAGGGCCTGCCGAGCGAGGAGAACCGCTTCGCCAAAGCTCTCTTCGGTATGGCGATAGGTTTGCGCCAGCGCGCGCAGATAAAGGTCGTAAGCGTCGAGGCTTGCGGTCGGCTTGCGGGCGGCGCGCTCGATCTCCGATTGGCGCAGGCGCGGTTCGATCGCGCCGACGACGCTCGAAGCGACCTGGTCCTGCAAGTCGAAGATGTCGTCGAGCGCGCCGTCGAAGCGGTCGGCCCAGATGTGATTGCCGGTGGCGGCATCGATCAGCTGGCCGGTGATGCGCACCCGATTGCCGCCTTTGCGCACCGAGCCTTCGAGCACGTAGCGCACCCCCAATTCGCGCGCCACCTGCTTTACGTCGACCGCTTTGCCCTTGTAGGTGAAGGCCGAGTTGCGGGCGATGACGAACAGCCAGGGCAGCCGGGCGATCGCCGTGGTGATCTCCTCGACCATGCCATCGGCGAAATATTCCTGCTCGGGGTCGCCCGACATGTTCTGGAACGGCAGCACCGCGAGCGATGGCTTGTCCGGCAGCGCGAGCGGTGCCTGGACCGCTTGCGTCTCGCACGCATGCAGGCGGGACGCCTGCGGTCCGAACCGAACCGCAAATGCGCGCACCGGCCGCGCGATGTTCTTGACCTGCTGCTCGCCGAGATCGTCGAACGAGACATCGAGCTTGTCGCGAACCTCGTCGCGCACCACCCGGCTGACGCAAACGCCGCCGGGGTCGGCGAGGCCTTCGAGGCGGGCGGCGAGGTTGACGCCGTCGCCAAAGATGTCGCCCTCGTCGATGATGATGTCGCCCTGGTGGATGCCGATGCGGAACTCGATGCGCTTTGCCGGCGAGACGCCGGCGTTGCGTTCGGCCATCGCGCGCTGCACCTCCGCCGCACAGCGCATCGCATCGACAACACTGGCGAATTCGACGAGCACGCCGTCGCCGGTGGTTTTGACGATGCGGCCGCGGTGCTCGGCGATTTTAGGGTCGGCGAGTTCGCGGCGGATCGCCTTCAGCGCGGCGAGCGTGCCCTCCTCGTCCTCGCCCATCATCCGCGAATAGCCGGCGACATCGGCCGCCATGATGGCCGCCAGGCGACGCTCCACCCGCTTCTCGCTCATGTGCTGGCCCAGACCACCCGAATGGTCGTATCTTAACGCCGCGAAGGCGCCGCCGTCACGCCGCGCTGTGGGCTAAGGGGAGGATCGGGTATGTCGACCCAAGCGCTGACCTGGCCGGCCGAGGGAAATTCGCGGGTCCCCTACCGGGTGTTCGCCGACCCCGACATCTACCGCGCCGAGCTCGACCGCGTCTTTCTCGGGGCCAGCTGGCAGTATCTCGCACTGGCCGACGAATTGCCCGAGATTGGCGACTACCGGACGACGTTTCTCGGCGAGACCCCGGTCATCGTCACCCGCGGCGAGGATGGCGAAATTCACGCGATGCTCAATCGCTGCGCCCATCGCGGCAATCTCGTCTGCCTGAAACAGCGCGGCCATACGAGCGACGGGCTGACCTGCGTCTACCACTCGTGGCGCTATGATCTGGCCGGCAATCTGAAGAGCGTCGCCTTCCGCCGCGGCGTCGCCGGCTTGGGCGGCATGCCCGAGAGTTTCCGGATCGAGGAGCATGGCCTCAGGCAGCTGCGCGTCGACCAGTTCGCCGGCCTCGTTTTCGGCACGCTGTCGCCGGAGGCGGCGCCGCTTGCCGATTACATCGGCAACCTGATCGGCTCGCGGATCGGGCGGGTGATGCGCGGCAAGCCAAAGATCCTCGGCACCACCTCGCAGATCCTGCACAACAACTGGAAGCTCTATGTCGAGAACGTCAAGGACACCTATCACGCGACCTTGCTGCATACCTTCTTCGCGACATTCCGGGTCAGCCGGCTGACTGCCGGCGGCGGCGTCCTGGTCAGTGAAGGCGGCGGCAACCACACCAGCTACACTCGCGGCAAGACCGACACGGTCGGCCGCGAAGGCAGCGACAAGCTCTACGCCGACATCCAGTCGATGCGCGACGGCCTCTCTCTCGCCGACCCTCGGCTGCTCGAATCGGTCGAGGAGTTCGGCGACGATGTAACGGTGCAGATCCTCAGCGTCTTTCCCAATTTCGTGCTGCAGCAGATCCACAACTCGGTCGCCTTGCGGCTGGTCTTGCCGAAAGGGCCGGAGGAGACCGAACTGCAATGGATCTATCTCGGCTTCGAGGATGACGATGCGGCGATGACCGAGCGGCGCCTGTTGCAGAGCAACCTCGTCGGCCCGGCCGGCTATGTCTCGATGGAGGACGGCGCGGTTGGCAATTTCGTGCAGCGCGCGATCAAGGGCGGCGAGGACGAGTGCTCGGTCCTGGAGATGGGCGGGGCCGACCACGCCTCGCAGGAGACGCGGGCGACCGAGGCATCGGTGCGCGGGTTCTGGCAGGCCTACCGCCACACCATGGGGCTCTAGCCCCGGAGCGACGACGATGAACCTCGGCGAGATCGCGCGGCATCTCGAACTCGATGCGCTCTACACCGACTACGCCGCCTGCCTCGACTCGGACGCGCTGGAGCGCTGGCCCGAATTTTTCATCGAGGACTGCGTGTACCGCATCACCTCGGCCGAGAATTACGAGGCCGGCCTGCCATTGGGGCTGATCTACGCGACGTCGAGAGACATGCTGAAGGACCGGGTCAGCGCGCTACGCCAGGCCAATATCTATGAGCCGCAGCGTTACCGCCACCTGATCTCGGGGATCCGCATCGAACGCGACGACATCGATGCGCTCGAGGTTCACGCCAACTTTCTCGTCGTGCGCACGATGCAGGACGGGGCGATGACCCTCTTCGCGGCCGGGCGCTATGTCGACAGCGTCGTGCACGGCGCAACCGGATGGCACTTCGCGCGAAAAACCGTAATCCTCGACAGCCGCCGGATCGATACGCTACTGGCGATCCCGATCTGATGGCACCAGCCGGGTTATCTTAACCCGATCGAAAGATCGCCGTCGGATCGTCGATGCGTCACGCCGGGGCGTGAAGCAGTACCTTTGAGTATCCTTGACCGACGGGCCACAGCAATGAAGATACTGGTCATCGACGATGACTACCTCGTGCAGTACACCCTGGCGCGGCTGCTTCGCGCCAAGGGCTACGAGGTGGTCACGGCCGCGGATGGCGAACGCGGAATGATCGAGTTCCGCAACGCGGCGCCCGACTTGGTGATCACCGATATCATCATGCCCGAGCAGGAGGGCATCGAGACGATCCGCCTGATGCGCCGCGAACGCCCGGACGCCAAGATCATCGCGATTTCCGGCGGTGCGCGGATCGGCGATCTCGACGTCCTGGAGATCGCCCGCAAGCTTGGCGCCGACGACGTGATCCACAAACCGTTCGACGCCGCCGAGCTGTTCAGCCGGGTTCGGCAGTTCCACCCCGTGCCCGAGGAGTTACCCGGCCCGGACGGCGGCGCCGCGGCCTGAGCAGGTTTTGTTGGCTGGCTTCCCGGAGTCGACAGCGGGCGGGGCTTTCCGGCACAGTAGCGGCGGCCCCGTGACGCCACGGGTATATGACGCCACGGGCCATGTGAGGCTGCGGGAACCAGAGCGCCGGTGCCGCCGATCGCGAAAACCTGGTCCGCCGCCCTGCTGGCGGCTGCCGTCATCCTCTGTCTCGCCGCTGCGGCGCGAGCGGCCGGGGCGATCGTCGTCGCCTCGAAGATCGACACCGAGGGCGCGCTGCTCGGGCACATGATCGCGGCGATGCTCGAAGCGCGCGGGCTTGGCGTCGAGCGCAAGATCCAGCTCGGGCCGACCAACATCGTGCGCGCGGCCCTGCTCGCCGGGCAGGTCGACCTCTATCCCGAATACACCGGCAACGGCGCGGTGTTCTTCCACCGCGAAGCCGATCCGGCCTGGAAGAACGCCGCCCTTGGCTATGCCGAGGTAAAAGGGCTCGACCGGGCCGAGAACCATCTGGTGTGGCTCGAACCGGCGCCGGCCAACAATACCTGGGTCATCGCGATCCGGGGCGATCTGCCGGGCTTTCCCCAGCGCCAATGCCTCGACGATCTGGCGGGCTACCTGGCCAACGGCGGCCGGTTCAAGCTCGCCGCGTCGGCGGAGTTTGTCGAAAGCCCGGCGGCACTCCCCGCCTTCGAGGCGACCTACGGGTTTCAGCTCGGCTCGGCTCAGCTGCTGACCCTGTCGGGCGGCAACACCGCGGCGACCCTGCGCGCCGCAGCGGAAGGCATCTCCGGGGTCAACGCGGCGATGGCGTACGGCACCGACGGCGAGGTTGCCGCGCTCGGCCTCACGGCGCTGTGCGACGACAAGGGCGCGCAAATCGTCTATGCCCCGGCTCCGGTGGTGCGCCAGGCGGTGCTCGAACGCCACCCCGAGATCGCCGCTGCGCTCGATCCGGTGTTCGCCTCGTTGTCGCTGACCACGCTACAGGGGCTCAACGCCCGGATCGCGGTCGCCGGTGAAGACGCCGGCACGGTCGCGCGCGACTACCTGAAATCGCGGCATTTCCTGCCGTGAAACCGGCGCTGCATGAGTGAATTATGCGTCCTTCGAGACGGCGCTTTGCGCCTCCTCAGGGTGACGTAATTTATTGATGGCATTAAGAAAGAACGTCATCCTGAGGAAGCTGCGAAGCGGTTGTCTCGAAGGACGCACCATGGCCCCCCAATCGGGCATCGTAGCCGGGCTGGCTCCCTCGTTCCGGCCGCATGATCCTGTGTTGCCGGTGCTGTTTGCCGTCGGCGCGCTTGCAGCCCTGACCATGGGATTTGTCAGCGTCGCGCCGAACCGCCTCTTGTCGGGGCGGCCGGTCGGACTGTTCGCGGCCGCGGATATGCGCATCAGCGCGGCTATCGTCGTTGGCGCCGCACTCCTCCTCGCCACGTCGATGACGCCCGCGCCACCCGGTCGCGCGCTGCGCTGGGCGGCGGCGGGATTGGCCGGGGCGCTATTTCTCCTGATGCTTGGCGCGGCGGGAGACGCGGCGGCTTCGCTCGCGGCGGGAGCCCCTCCCCTCGCGCGAATTTCGCTCGGCGCGGCGTTCTGGGTCATGCTAGGCGCGACCGCTCTCGCCCTCGTCGACGCGCTGCAGCGGATCGGTGCCGGTCCCGGCGGGCGCCTCGCGGTGATCGCGGGAATCTCCGGCGCGGCGGCCCTGATGGCTCACGCCGGGATGTTCGACGCGCTGTCCCTCGCCCGCGAATACAGGACGCGGCATGACCTCTTTGCCGCGGCGCTGGTCCGTCACATCGTGCTCGTCGCCGCCGCGGTCGGGCCTGCCGTCTTGATCGGCTTTCCGCTGGGGATCGCCGCGGCGCGGCGCCCGCGCGTCCAAGGGTCGCTGTTTGCGTGTCTGAACCTGTTGCAGACGATCCCGTCGATCGCGCTGTTCGGCCTCCTGCTTGTGCCATTGTCGGCGCTGGCCGCGGCGCTGCCCGCGCTGGCAGCGCTCGGGATTGGCGGCATCGGCCCGGCGCCGGCGGTGATCGCGCTGATCCTCTATGGGTTGTTGCCGATCGTGCGCAATACCCAGGCGGGGATCGCCGGCGTCGATCCCGCGGTCATCGACGCGGGGGCCGGCATGGGAATGACCGGGCGCCAGCTGTTCTGGCGGGTCGAATTGCCGCTTGCGCTGCCGCTCCTTGTCGCCGGGCTGCGCATCGTCACGGTGCAGGCGGTGGGGCTCGCCGTCATCGCCGCGCTGATCGGCGCCGGGGGGCTCGGCAGCTTTGTCTTCGAGGGGCTCGGCCAATATGCCGCCGACCTCGTGTTGCTCGGGGCCCTGCCGGCGATCATGCTCGCCCTCGCCGCCGATTTCCTGCTGCAAATGCTGACCACGGTGGCCTCGCGCCATGACTGAACCGATGATCGAAATCGAAGGGGTCACCAAAGCCTATGACGGCAGGCGCGTCGTCGACGAATTGTCGCTGAGCATTCCCCCGGGGTCGTTGTGCGTGCTGCTCGGGCCGTCGGGCTGCGGCAAATCGACGAC
>DATCQF010000730.1:0-3680 GCA_036569735.1 Allostellaceae bacterium
CTCCTCGGCGATCCCGGCGTTGCCTGGCGCGCAATAGAGGCGTTCGACCAGAGGCGAGGCTGCGATCGCCCAAGCCAGCGCATGCTCGCGCCCACCCGAGCCGATGACGAGGATGTTCATCAGCAAAGACCAAGGATTGTCATTCCGGGGCGCCGCGACGCGGTGAACCCGGAATCCCGGAACACGGGCCGGTGGAATATGGATTTCGGGCTCGGCCCTTCGGGCCGCCCCGGAATGACAGCCTTCTTTAGCACCCGCATCGCTCTTGTCTCCGCGCTCCGGTAAGATGGCGCGATGAACGATCTGCCGCTCACCGCACCCCCTCTCGCATCAAGCCCGACCCCGGCACAAGCTCCGGGGTCGAACCTGCCGGAGTATAGCGTCTCCGAACTGTCCCTGGCATTGAAGCGCTCGATCGAGGACGGCTTTGGCCAGGTCCGGGTGCGCGGCGAAATCTCCGGGTGGAAGCGCGTCGGTTCCGGGCATTGCTATTTCGCGCTGAAGGATGCCGACGCGGTGCTCGACGCGGTGTGCTGGCGCACCACCGCGGTCCGCCTCGATTTGAAGCCCGAGGACGGGATGGAGGTGGTGTGCAGCGGGCGCCTCACGACCTATCCCGGCCGCTCCAAATACCAGCTGATCGTCGACCGAATCGAATTGGCCGGCATCGGCGCCCTCTTGCGCATCCTGGAGGAGCGCCGCCAGCGCCTCGCGGCCGAGGGTCTCTTCGCCGCCGAGCGCAAGCAGAAAATCCCGTTTCTGCCGCAAGTGATCGGCATCGTTACGTCTCCTACCGGGGCGGTCATTCGCGACATCCTGCATCGCCTCGCCGACCGCTTTCCGCGCCATGTGCTGATCTGGCCGGTCGCGGTGCAGGGCGAGGGCGCGGCGGCGCAAATCGCGGCGGCGATCGACGGGTTCAACCGGATCGAATCTTCGGGACCCGTGCCGCGCCCCGATCTGATCATCGTCGCGCGCGGCGGCGGCAGCCTTGAAGATTTGATGGCGTTCAACGAGGAGATCGTGGTGCGCGCCGCCGCGGGGTCGGCGATCCCCCTCATATCCGCGGTCGGCCACGAGACCGACACGACGTTGATCGACCATGCCAGCGACCTGCGCGCACCGACCCCGACCGCCGCGGCCGAGATGGCGGTGCCGGTGCGGCTTGATCTCCTCGCCGAGCTCGGCGGCAAGTCGGGCCGGCTCGCCGGGGGCCTGGCGCGGCTTTTCAGCGAGCGCCGGCTGCAGCTCTCGGGGCTCGCGCGGGGCCTCCCCGACCCACAGGATCTGCTGGGCGCCGCCGCGCAGCGCCTCGACGATCGCAGCGAGCGGCTGCGCCTGGCGATCGGCACCCGGCTTTCCGGCGCAGGGCAGCGCCTCGATCTGGCCTCGGCCGGGCTGCGGCCGGCCGCGCTCGCCGCCGATATCGCGCGCGCCGGCGACCGGTTTGGCGATGTCGAACGGCGGATCGGAGCCGCGATGGCCCGAATCCTCGATACGATGCGCGCCGCGACCGACAATTTCGCCGGCCGCCTCGCAACCCATTCGGAGCGCCATGAGGCGATGCTGCGGCGCGGCTACGTCATGGTGCTGGACAACACCGGGCATGTCGTTGCCGAGGCGGCGAAAATACGCCCGAATGCCGCGCTGGAACTCGAATTCTACGACGGCAAGGTCGGGGTCATTGCCGGAGGCTCACGCCGTCCGGTGCGCCGCTCGGCCCCGCCCAAGGACCAAGGCAGCCTATTTTGATGGAGAGTGCAATGCGACCTTCCGGCCGCGCCACCGAGGCGATGCGCGAGGTCACCCTGGAGCCGGGTGTCGCCAAATACGCCGAGGGCTCGTGCCTGGCGCGGTTCGGCGACACCCATGTGCTGTGCGCCGCGACGATCGAGGAGCGGGTGCCGCCGTTTCTGCGCAACACCGGGCGCGGCTGGGTCACCGCGGAGTACGGCATGCTGCCGCGCTCGACCCACACTCGCACCGACCGCGAGGCGGCGCGCGGCCGCCAGAGTGGCCGGACCCAGGAGATCCAGCGCCTGATCGGGCGCAGCCTGCGCGCGATCACCGACCTGACGGCGCTCGGCGAGCGCCAGATCCGGGTCGATTGCGATGTCTTGCAGGCCGATGGCGGCACCCGCACCGCGGCGATCACCGGCAGCTATGTCGCGCTCTACCAGGCGCTCGCGAAACTGTGCGCGGGCGGCCTCCTGCCGAAGATGCCGCTCAACGACAGCGTCGCCGCGATCTCGTGCGGGGTGTTCGAGGGCACCGCAATCCTCGACCTCGACTATGCCGAGGATTCGCATGCGCAAACCGACGCCAATTTCGTGCTGACCGGAGGGGGCGGCATCGTCGAAATTCAGGCGACCGCCGAGGGGGCGCCGTTCGACGAGACCAGCTTTGCCGAGATGCTCGCGCTGGCCCGCGCCGGGATCGCCGAGTTGACGAAGGCCCAGCGCGCCGCGCTCGGGCTCGGCTGACGATGTCGTCCCGGATCGGACCCGGCGAGCGGCTGGTCATCGCCAGCCACAACCCCGGCAAGATCGCCGAGATCGATGCACTGCTGACGCCCTATGGTGTCGTGATGGTCGGTGCCGCGGCGCTCGGCCTCCCCGAGCCCGAGGAGACCGGTGCGACTTTCGAAGACAACGCGGTGCTCAAGGCGCGCGCGGCGGCGCAGGCGAGCGGGCTCGCGGCGCTTGCCGACGATTCGGGGCTTGTCGTGCCGACGCTTGGCGGCGCCCCCGGGATCTATTCGGCGCGCTGGGCCGGGGCGGACAAGGATTTCCGGGTGGCCATGAAGCGGGTGCAGCGCGATTTGGGACCGCAGGACCGCCGAGCCCATTTCGTCGCGGTCCTCGCCCTCGCCTGGCCGGATGGCGGGAAAGCGACGTGGCGCGGCGAGGCGCACGGCCGTCTCGTCTGGCCGCCACGCGGCGACAAGGGCTTCGGCTACGACCCGATGTTCCTGCCGGACGGCTACGAGGCGACGTTCGGCGAGATGGACGCCGACCTGAAGCACCTGATCAGCCACCGCGCCCGTGCCTTCGCCAAGCTCGTCGCGGCGTGTTTTGGGCTACAGTGCGTCCTTCGAGACGCCGGCTTCGCCGGCTCCTCAGGATGAGGTTACATTATTGATTTCATACACAACTTATCCTCATCCTGAGGAGCGTCCCGGAGGGGCGCGTCTCGAAGGACGCACCGTTTCGGCTCCCTCCCGGACCCGGGAGCCGCTCGCGGTCTATATCCACTGGCCGTTCTGTCTGTCGAAATGCCCGTATTGCGACTTCAACAGCCATGTCCGCGAGCGGGTCGACGCGGCGCGCTGGACCCGTGCGCTGCTCGCCGATCTCGAGCATCAGGTGGCACTGGCGCCCGATCGCATGGTCACCTCGATCTTTTTCGGCGGCGGCACGCCGTCCCTGATGCCGCCCGAGACGGTTGCGGCGCTGGTCGCGCGGGTCAGGGCGCTGTGGCCGGTCGCGCCCGATCTCGAAGTCACGCTGGAGGCCAACCCGAATTCGGCCGAGGCCGAGCGCTTCGCCGGGTTTGCCGAGGCCGGGATCAACCGGCTGTCGCTCGGGATCCAGGCGCTCCTTCCCGAAGCGCTGCGTTTTCTTGGCCGCGGTCACGACCGCGATGAGGCGATCGCGGCGATCCACCTCGCCCGCAACACC
>DATCQF010000731.1:0-4654 GCA_036569735.1 Allostellaceae bacterium
CCAGAGCGCACTGCGCGTGCCGGAGCGGACTACCGGCGGCGGCGCGGCCCGGTACATCGGGGCGCCGCGCGACGCCGCATCCTGATCGACTTCCTGATCGCCACGAACGCGCTCACGCGGCGGTAGCGAGAGCGGGCCGGGCGGCTCATCGTCCATCGGCGTCTAGCGCAAGCGCCGCGCGGCCACCGCGCGGGTCGGCGGCACGCTGGTTGTTCTCTGCGGCCTCTTCATCATCATCGCGGTCGCCATGCCGAACAGTTTACGGCCGGAAACGCCGATGCGTCCCCATGCGATGCCCGCGTCAGCGACGGTGTACCGCTTTTCCACAGGCCAGCGAGAGTGCGTCGGCGGCGCGCGCGTCGCAATGACAAATCTGCATGCGCCGATAAGCCTCTTCCGCCGGGCCGGCGCATCGTCTCAAATGGCCGTTCCGGATGGCTTTGCGCGGTGCTGTGGAAATGGCGACGGCGAATCTTCCCCTGATGAGCGGCGGACAGCTGGTGGTCGCGGCGCTGCGCGCGCATGGCGCCCGGATGGCGTTCAGCGTCGCCGGCGAGAGCTATCTCGAGGTGCTCGACGCGCTCTTCGACGCCCCCGAAATCCGCCTTATCACGTGCCGGCAGGAGGGCGGCGCCTCCTTCATGGCCGAAGCCTACGGCAAGCTGACCGGGGAGCCCGGCGTGCTCCTGGTGACCCGCGGGCCCGGCGCCTGCAACGCCGCGATCGGGGTCCATACCGCGTTCCAGGATTCGACGCCGATGATCGTCCTGGTCGGCCAGGTGGCGCGCCACCAGATCGACCGCGAGGCCTTCCAGGAAGTCGATTTCCGCAAGATGTATGCCCCGCTCGCCAAGTGGGTGACGCAGATCGACATCGCCGAGCGCATCCCCGAACTGATCGGCCAGGCGTTCCAGGTGGCGACCTCCGGCCGGCCCGGCCCGGTGGTGCTGGCGCTGCCAGAGGACATGCTGCGCGACCGCTGCGCCGCCCCGGTGAGCGGCCCCCACCGCGCCGTGCAGGCCCATCCCGGCGCCGCGGATCTGGCCGAAATGCGCCGCCTCATCGCGTTGTCCGAGCGCCCAATCATGCTGGTCGGCGGCAGTGGGTGGAGCGATGCGGCCGCCGCCGACATCGCCCGCTTTGCCGAAGCCAACGACCTGCCGGTGTGCTGCTCGTTCCGCCGCCAGGACATCGTCGACAACCGGCTGTCGTCATTTGTCGGAGACCTCGGCACCGGGGCGGCGCCGGCGCTGGTGGCACGCTTCAAGGCGGCCGATCTGGTGCTCGCGGTCGGCACCCGGATCGGCGAGATCACCTCGCAATCCTACACGCTGATGGGCATCCCCGACCCGGGCAAGGTGCTGATCCACGTGCATGCCGCCGCCGAGGAATTGGGCCGCGTGTTTCGCCCCGCCCTGGGGATCCAGTCGGGCATGGGGCAATTCGCCGCCGCTGCCGCCGCGCTATCGCCGGTCGCGGCGCCACGGTGGCGGGCGTGGCGCGCGGCGGCGCGGGCCGAATACGAGGCGGGGCTCGCGCCCTCCCCGCTGCAGTCCCACGGGCAGCCGGCCCCGGCACTCGATCTCGGCCGGGTCATGGTCTGGCTGCGCGAGCGCCTGCCGGACGATGCGATCGTCACCAGCGATGCCGGCAATTTCAGCGGCTGGCCCAACCGGTTTCTGCAGTACCGCCGGCCCGGACGTCAGCTCGGGCCGACCAGCGGCGCGATGGGCTATGGCGTCCCCGCCGCGGTCGCCGCCAAACTCGTCCACCCCGACCGGATCGTCGTCGGGTTTTGCGGCGATGGCGGGTTCATGATGACCGGGCAGGAGCTGGCGACATCATTGGGCGAGGGACCCGGCCCGATCATCCTCCTCTTCAACAACAGGATGTTCGGCACGATCCGCATGCATCAGGAGCGCCGCTTCCCCGGCCGGGTCGTCGGCACCGCCTTGAAGAACCCCGATTTCGCCGCGCTCGCCGCCGCCTACGGCGCCTTTGGCGCGACCGTCGCCCGCACCGACGAATTCGCGCCGGCCTTCGAGGCGGCGCTCGCCGCGCGCCGTGCCTCACTCATCGAATTGCGCATGGACCCCGAGATGATCACGACGCGCACCACCCTCACGGCGCTGCGCCGTGAGGCCGAAGCGGCGCAGCCCTCCTGATGCCCAAAACCGAGATCACCAAGCCTGAGAGCAGCCGCATCGCGCGGCAGAACTGGCAGGCCCGGCGCTATGCCGCGACGGCGCATTTCGTGCCGGCGCTCGGGACGCCTGTTCTCGAATTGCTTGACCCCAAACCGGGCGAGCGGATCCTCGATCTCGGCTGCGGCGACGGGGCGCTGACCGAAAGGCTCGTCGCCGCGGGTGCTGAGGTGATCGCGGTCGACGCGGCTCCCGACATGGTCAGGGCGGCGTGCGCGCGAGGGCTAGACGCGCGCGTGGTGCCGGGGCAGAGCCTCGCCTTCGATCGGGAATTCGATGCGGTGTTCTCGAATGCGGCGCTGCACTGGATGCACCCGCCCGAGGCGGTGCTCGACGGGGTGCGCCGGGCGCTCAAACCCGGCGGCCGGTTTGTCGGCGAAATGGGCGGCCACAACAATACCGCGGCGATCCTCGTTGCGATGGCCGCGGTGCTGGCGCGCCGCGGGCTCGACGCGCAGCGCCTCAGCCCGTGGTATTTCCCCTCGGCGGCGCCCTATCGACAAAAGCTCGAAGCCGCCGGGTTCAGCGTCACCGACATCGGCATTTTTCCGCGCCCGACCGTCCTGGCGAGCGGCATCGAGGCGTGGCTCGATAATTTCGCCGAGGATTTTTTCCACACCCTGGCGGAACCCGATCGCGGCACTGCACGCGCCGAAGTCGCCGATCTCTTGCGCCCGGTGCTGGTCGACGAAACCGGCACCTGGATCGCCGATTACGTCCGGCTGCGCTTTCGCGCCGTACTCCCGCAGTAGCGAGCCGACTTTAGCGAGCGCGGACCGGCCCCGGGTTACGACGCCGAGGTTTCGGCCTCGCCCGATCGGCGCGGGAACCACAAGAGGTCGCGCTGATCGAGCCGCCCGGCGCGCCGGTGACGCTGCAATGCCATGCCGAGATGGTTCGGCCGCACCTGCATGCCCAGTTGGTCGGCGATGTATTTGCGCACGTCCTCCGCCGAGATGCCGTTGCCGTGCATCGCTACCGCGCGCAAGGTCGCGTCGCCCAGCGACACTCCGCCTGCCCGTGTCGCGCGTGGCGCCGCCCCCCTCACCGCCCTTGGGGTCGCCCCCCTTTTCGCCGCCCTTGGGGCCGCGGTCTTTGCCGCCGCCTTTGGCGCCGCGGCCCGCCCGCGCCGTCCACGGCGTGGTGCGGCGGCAGCGGCAGCGGTCGTTGCCGCACGGCGACCACGACGCGGTGCGGCGGCGGCGGCAGTTGCTGCAGCCGCCGCTCGGCGACCGCGGCGCCCCGCCCGCGGCGTGCCTTGCGTGAAGCGGGACAACACCCGCTCGGCGGCTTCCAGTTCAGCGAGCTGCTCGGCCAGTTTCGCCCGGTCGCCGTCGAGCTTTGCCAACCGCTCGGCGATCAGCTGGCGTTCTTTTGCGATGTCGTCGAGGGTGGACATTTGCTCTCCCTTCCTGGCCTGGCCAATCGCGACCAGCGCTTCATCCGTCCGCAATACATGGCGGAACAATATGCCAAGAAAAGAGCGACTGCACGATTTTGTGCAATTCAGTGAGCAGTGGCGGGACCGGATGGCCACGAAGCTGCCCGTGATCGGAGCCACGCCGCCCAAGTCGCGTCTATCGGGATTCCTTCGCCGCGCTCGCAATGACATCGCGAAATGTCATTGCGAGGCGCGGAGCGTCGAAGCAATCCCGGTGACGAACGCGACTCGCTGCGGCGCAGCGCAGCCGTCGGCTATAGCACCTTCTCGCTGCGCAGTTTTTCAACTTCCGCGGCGCTGATGCCGAGCCAGTTTTCCAGCACCTCGGCGCTGTCGCCGCCGAGCGCCGGCGATGGCTTCAGCCGCACTGTCTTGCCGTCGACCCGCACCGGCCAGCTTGCCATCTTATAGTCGCCCTGGCGGTGGTGCACGACCTGCATCAGGCCGCGCTCCTCGAAGGTCGGCTCGTTCTGCAGTTCCATCGTGTCGAACACCGCCCCGGCCGGCACCCCGACGGCAATCAGTTTCTCCATCGCGTCGCGCTTGTCGTGCTGAACCGTCCACTCGCCGATGATCGCGTCCAGTTCCTTCTGGTGGGTGACCCGGTCGTTGCCGGTGGCAAAGCGCGGGTCGTCGATCAGTTCCTCGCGACCGATCAGCTTCATCAGGCGCGACCAGTGCTCGGGGTTGGCCCGGCTGGTGGTCAGGTAGACATAGTCGTTGGAGCCGCCGCCCTTGGACGGGTAGAGGCCGGAGGGGGCGTTGTTGCCGCCGCCCGACTTGGCGCCGTTGCGCGGCGCTGCCTTGCCGGTGCGCTGCATCGTGCAGAAACAGGTGCGCATGTAGTGGACCATCGCATCCTGCATCGCCAGCTGCAGCCGGCGGCCCTTGCCGGTGCGGTTGCGCTCGTGCAGTGCGCCCAGAATCGTCGCCGCCATCAGCATGCCGGTGCCGGTGTCGCCAAAGCTGAGGCCGGGCTTGACCGGCGGGCGGTCGGGTTCCCCGCTGA
>DATCQF010000732.1:0-1936 GCA_036569735.1 Allostellaceae bacterium
CTCGTATACGGTGCGCACCTTCGCCCTCGCCCGCGATTTTCTCGGTGCGGCCCCGACGCTGCGCCCGGGTTGCCTCGTCGCCGATATCCGCATGCCCGAGATGGACGGGCTCGAACTGCAGCGCCAGCTGACCGAGCGGGCGTTCAATTTCCCGCTGATCGTCGTCACCGGCCACGGCGACGTGCCGCTCGCGGTGCGGGCGATGAAGGTGGGGGCGATCGACTTCATCGAAAAGCCGTTTGCGGCGGACGCCATCATCGCCAGCGTCGATGCGGGTTTGGCGCGTCTCACGCGGACCGGCGACGAGGACCCGATGGCGGCCACCGCGATGGCGCGGCTCGCCCTGCTGAGCCCACGCGAGCGCGAGGTGTTGCAGGGGTTGCTGGCGGGTCTGCCCAACAAATCGATCGCCTACGATCTCGCGATCAGCCCGCGCACGGTCGAGATCCACCGCGCCCGGGTGATGGACAAGATGGGCGCGCGCAGCCTCTCCGAGCTGATCCGCATGAGCCTGGCCGCCGGCCTGCAGCCGCAGCCCTAGCGGGAGGCGGCCTTCATCGCAACGGCATTCCCGGCGGTTTGAAGTCGTTATGTTCGAGCTAGCGCCCATCGACGAAGATGGGATGTTCCTCATGCGCATTTCATTTTTTCGTCAAGAATCGGCGGAGCCCATTGAGCAATCGGCCGCCTCGGGTGTTCAACGCGCGGACCCGGCATTCTCGGGTTCAGCGATCCGGAGGTTAATTGATGAAGCATCTCTCGTGCGGCGTCGCGCTCGCTGTCGTCATTGCGGTTACCGCGCCGGTCTGGGCGCAGAGCCCGATGACACCGTCGTCACCCGGTGCCCCGCCCGGCGCTCCCGCGGCAAACACCCAGGCGCCGCCAGCCGGCTCGCCACCTGCGCCACCGGCGCCGGCGGCCCCTTTCGCCGCGCAGAGCGCCGCCCCATCTCCCTCGGCCACCGGCAAGTCGGCGACAGCGCGCCCCAAGCGCCCCGTGAGGCGTCCCCGTTATGCGGCGCCGAGAGGCATCGGCATGCCGGATGACAGGGTGGCGGACCAACTGAACCGCGCGGAGGCGGGCCGCCTGCCGGCATCTGCCGCGCCGATTGCGCCGGGTTATGCGCCGCCGGGTTATGCGCCAGGGTTCCCGCCGCCGGTCTACCCCGCGCCCTGGGGCTATCCCGCGCCCTTTGCCCCGCCCTGGGGCTACCCGCCGCCGCCGCCGCCGCCGTGGGGCTTTCCGCGGCCTTATTGAGCGAAGTTTCCGGCGGACGGGGATCGGCTGGCCCCGACCGCGGCTCGTCCATGTTGAATACGCAGGGACAAGCTGCGTCGATGGCGGTTCGGCGGCCGGCCTGGATCGGGCAGACTGGGCCCAATGGCCGCCACTTGGAGCCACCACTTGGAATTGCCCGGCACGATGACCAGAAGCAGCAGCACATTCGGCCATACCCGGACGATCCTCATTGGAGCGGCGGTGCTGCTCAGCCTCGGCATGGGGCTGCGCCAGAGCCTTGGCCTGTTCCTGACGCCGGTGACGCGCGACCTTGCCGTCACCGCCACGCAGTTCACGCTTGCGATCGCGATCCAGAACATCGTCTGGGGGCTGTCGCAGGCGCCGGTCGGGGCGATCGCCGACCGGTTCGGGCTGCGGATCACGATGATGGCGGGCGCGGCGATCTATGTCGTCGGGCTCGGCGTGATGGCGGCGGCCGGAGGCGCGCTCGCGCTGTTCGTCTCGGGCGCCCTGATCGGCGTGGCGCTGTCGTGCACCGCCTCCTCGCTGGCGCTGACCGCCGTCGCCCGGGCGGTGTCGGAAGCACGCCGCAGCACGATGCTCGGGGTCGTCGCGGCGACCGGGTCGCTCGGCACACTCCTGGTGCCGCTCGGGACCCAGGGCCTCCTCGCGAATTACGCCTGGCAGATCGGCGCGC
>DATCQF010000733.1:0-4756 GCA_036569735.1 Allostellaceae bacterium
CTATGTGATCTCAGGCGATGCCGATGCCGCCGCCATTACCGAACAATTCCAGGAGCAGATGCGGCGCTGGCCGGTGCCGAGCACGCAGCTGCGCTGGTGACCCCGCCGGGCCCCGCTTCAGCCGCGGTCAAATCCCCGGGACATTGTTGATGCTGGTGATCGCCAGAAAGATCGCGGCGGCGATCAAGCCGACCACACCGCCGATCAGCACGATTGCGACCGGTTCGACGATCGCCAGCGCCATTCGGGCGCGCTGTCTTACCGCTTCGTCATAGGCGGAGGCGATGCCGCGCACCATCTCCGGCAGATTGCCCGACCGCTCGCCAACCCGGATCAGGGTCAGCGGCGGGGGCGGCAGAAAGCTGGCGTCATCGAGCGCGGTGGCGAGCGCCGCGCCGGCCCGCACGTCGCGCTCGACCCGGCTCAACTGCAGCTGCGTGTCGCGGCTGCGCAATGCCGTCCGCGCCAGTTCGAGGCTTTGGATCAACGGGACCCGGTTTTCCAGGAGGCGGGCGAGGATGGCGGCCCAGCGCGCCATTTCGATATCGGCCCACCAGTTCCGCACGAGCGGCAGGCGCAACGTCAATCCGAGAACGGCATCGCGTATCGATGGCTGGCGCAGACCGTAAACACCGGCCAGCGCGATCGCGACGATCGCTGCCACGGCGAGCAGCAGATGGTCGCGAAACCACATGCCGGCCGCGATGACCAGGTAGGACAGCATCGGCAATTGTTCGAACTTGTTTTGGAATATCGCGGCAAAGCGCGGAACCACGACCAGGAAGATGAACACCACGGTCAGGAACCCGAAACCGACAAGGACCGCCGGATAGACGAGCGCCTGACGCAGTTCGGCGCGGATCTTGGCGGCATGCTCCAATTCGGCTGCGGCGTCGGCCAATGCCTCGGCGAGCCGGCCCGACATGTCGCCCGCCTCGACGATCCGGTGCACGTGCAGCGGAATGGCGGGAAAGCATTGCAGGATGGCCTGGGGCAGCGGGTCGCCGCGCCGCAGGCTTGCATTGAGCTCGACGTAGGACGCCACCAGTTCCGGATCATCGGTGGCGTCGGCGAGGGCGGTGATGGCCTCGACGATCGGCACGCCGCCGGCGATCAGCGCGTGCAGTTGCCTGAGGACCGAAGCGTGGTCCCGGCGCGGGCGAAACCGTGTCGCTCGCCGCGGCGTCGCGCGCGGCAACGCCTGCGGCCGTATCGCGGTCGGCCGGACGCCGCGTTTCAACAGGTCGCGGTGGGCGGCGCGCTCGGAGGATGCCTCGATCAGGCCGGCGACGACCCGACCATCACGTTGCAGCGCCTGGTAATCGAACCTCATGAATTCACAACCGCGGGCGCCGGTATAGGAGCTGCTGGCGGCTCGCTCACAGCGGCGTGGCAAGGAGGCTGGGCACCGCGAAGGTGTCGAGCAGGATCAGCTTGTCGCGGATTTTGAGGCCATTTTGCCCGATCGCGAGGCGGTCGCGGTAGAGCCCGGTCGCAAAGAGCCGCGTCTCACCCTCCTGGTCGGTCTGATAGACCGCGAACGGCGCCTCAATTTCGAGATCGTCCGGTCCCGGCCCGATGATGCGGGGCAGGCCGATCAGGTGGCGATCGGTATGGATGTTGAACTTGTTCGCCTCGCGCAGGGCGCGGATACGGTCCTCGAGCATCGCGCGGCTGTCGCAGAAAATCAGCGCCGCCGGCAGCCCGCGATCGTAATTCTCACGGGGCATCACATTGTACCGGCATTCGGCCGCAAAGAGGTCGAGCCACTCGTCGTATTTCTCCCCGTCGAGCAGCGCACCGTATCCGGCGAGCAGATCGTGGATCTGGGCGCGGTCGCCGACCGGAGTCATCGCACCGCGCCGTCGGGCTCGATGCCGAGCAATTCCGCGTAATACGACCAGAAACCGCGCAACGGCACGTCGTGGACGCGGTAGTCGCGGTCGGAGATGACGCCGCCGCCGCCCAATTCGATGACCGTGGTGCGCAGGGGGTCGGGCCGCGAGGCGCGGTGGGTGACCTCGATCGCCTCGCCGTCCTCCATCGACACGAGCCCGGCCGGGCCGATGAGATTGGCCTGGCGCAACCGGTGCAGGGTCATCTCGGGCGGATCGTCTTCATAGCCGAAGACCGTCTGGAAGACCTCCACTTCGTCGACGCCGCGTGACCGGATCTGCCGCACCGCCAGGCTGTTGCTGATCTGCACGAAGACGCTCGTAGGAAACACCGAGGTGATCGCGATGTTGAGCCGGTCGCCGTGCTCCGGCTGGAAGGCGACCAGGTCGGGCTGCTGCAGCGAAAGGTAGTCGTTGCGCACCCCGGCGCCGCCATAGGCTTGCCGGACCAGTTCGTCGTCGTCGCTGCCGGCTTCGGCCCAGGTGATGCTGTGGCGATGGCGCCGGTCCATCCGGACGCCGCCGACCTGCGTCGAGCGGTCGAGCCCAAAGGTCACGAGAAACTCGTGCAGGAGGCTCGCATGGTAATTGTCGCGGGTGTTCTCGGCGTAGAGCTTCCAATTGCCGCGGATGCGCTGGCGGTTGTAGCCGAGCACCCGCACAGGGCGGTCGAAGAGGCGCTGCAGCTGCTCGATGACCGGCGCGCCGAGGTAGTCTTCGAGGGGCTCCGCATCATCGGCGAGAGTGCCGAACACCGCGCCGTTTATCGTGCCGACCTGCAGCGGGTTGAGGGCGTGCGCGGCCATGTCGAAATCGGGGCCCATCCCGCCCTTGCCCCGGATGCCGCGCCGGAAGGGGATCGCATTGAGGCTGCCGTCGAGCCCGTAGCACCATTGGTGATAGAGGCAGATGTGGCGCTCGGCATTGCCGGAAAGCTCGCGCCGCACCAGGGCGCCGCGATGGGCGCAGCGGTTGACGAAGGCCTTGAGCACCCCTTTTTCGTCGCGGTTTACGATGACCGGCGTGTCGCCGACCCAGGTCGCCCGGAAATCGCCGGGGTTCGGGATCTCGGCTTCGAGGCCGAGAAAGCTCCACACCGGCCCGCGGAAGATCCGCTCCTGCTCGCGCTCGTAAATTTCGGCATCGTGATAGAGGCGGTAGGGCACCCGGCTGTAGTCGAGCGCCGGCCAGATCGCAGCATTCACCATCGCACTTCTCGCAAAGGAGGCGGCGCGCGATCCTAGAGCACGAACCCTCCCCCGACAACGTCGAGTCGGGGGGTCGAGACCGGCATGGGCCTCAGCGGCCGCGATTATGCTATATCCTCGCCCGATCTTTACAGCCGCGCGACCGGCGCACGGACAAGAGGTGACTATGGACGACTTGATCGATCCGGCGGCCTGGGAGCTCGACGAGCGGTACGCGATCGGGCAGCCGGTGCCGCGCTCGGAAGACCCGGTGCTGCTGCGCGGCGAGGGACATTACGCCGACGATGTCAGCCTGCCCGGGCAGGCCTATGCGGTGATGGTGCGCAGCCACCATGCGCATGGGGTGATCCGGCATATCGATACCGCGGCGGCGCGCGCCATGCCGGGTGTTCTCGCGATCTACACCGCAGCCGATCTGGCCTCCGGCGGGATCGGCCCATTGCCGCCGCGCCAAATCATGAAAAATCGCGACGGCACGCCGATGCTGACCCCCGTCCGCTACGCGCTTGCCGCCGACAAGGTGCGCCATGTCGGCGAAGCGGTGGCGGCGGTCATCGCCGAGAGCGTCGGCGCGGCCAAGGACGCGGCCGAAGCGGTGATCGTCGACATCGACCCGCTGCCGGCGGTGACCGCGCCGGGCCTCGCGGCTGCCCCGGGCGCCCCGCTCATTTATGCCGACGTGCCGGGAAATGTCGGGCTCGATTTCCATTACGGCGACAGCGCCAAGGTCGCCGAGGCTTTTGCCGCCGCGGCCCATGTGACGCGTCTCCAACTGCGCAGCAACCGCATCGTCGTCAATGCGATGGAGCCGCGTTCGGCGATCGCGCAATACGACCCCGAGCGCCAGCACTGGACGCTCCATGTCGAGTGCCAGGGGGTGTTCGGGTTCCGCAACTACATCGCCGAGGTGCTCGGCGTCGGTCGCGACAAGATCAGGGTCTTGACCGACCGGGTCGGCGGCTCGTTCGGCATGAAGCAGGCCACTTACGCGGAATATTACTGCATCCTGCATGGCGCACGCGAACTCGGCCGCCCGGTCAAATGGACCGACGAGCGTTCCGGCAGCTTTGTGTCGGACAGCCATGGCCGCGACCATGAGATGACCGCCGAGCTGGCGCTCGACGGGGAAGGCAATTTCCTGGCGGTCCGGCTCAACGGCTACGGCAACCTCGGCGCCACTTACGGCGCGCCCGGCCCGGCGACCCGCAATGCGGTCAGGAACACCCTCGGCGTCTATAAGACGCCGCTCATTGAAGTGTCGACCAAATGCGTGTTCTCCAACACGACGCCGGTCGGAGCCTATCGCGGCGCCGGACGTCCCGAGGCCAATTATTACATGGAGCGGCTGGTCGACCGCGCGGCGGCCGAAATGGGGATCGACCGCATCGCGCTGCGCCGGAAGAACCACATCGCGCCGGAGGCGATGCCGTACAAGAGCCCCAACGGCAACACCTATGACAGCGGCGATTTCACCAACCTGCTCGACAAGGCGCTGGCGCTGGCCGACTGGGACGGATTTCCCGCGCGCAAGGAAGCGAGCCGGGCGCGGGGCCTCGTGCGCGGCATCGGCATCGGCGACTATCTCGAATTGACCGGGGTCTCCGGCCGCGAGATGGGCGGCATTCGCTTCGAGGCGAACGGCGACGTCACGAT
>DATCQF010000734.1:0-10863 GCA_036569735.1 Allostellaceae bacterium
CTCAACCCACCCTACGATGTTGCGGTCAGGCGGCCTTTTTGCGGCAGCCTTCGACGATCTGCTGCAGCGTGGCGATGCCGATGCGGTGGCAGAAATCGCCGAACCCCTCGCCGGCCGCGCGCGACGACGCGAAGAGCGCGAACAACGGATCGAGCGCCTCGGCGATGCCGGCGATGCTGAGCCGCTCGGCGATCGCCTCGTTGAGCCGGGTCCCCGCGAAATCGCCGCCGACATAGAGCGTATAAGACCCCGGGACCCGGCCGACGATGCCGATGTCGCCGGTGTAGGGCCGGGCGCAGCCGTTGGGGCACCCGGTGATGCGGATGCTGAGGCGCTCCCGCTCCAGCCCCCAGCGCCGCATCCGCGCCGCGATTTCCCCGACGATGTCGCCCTGCACCCGCTCCGCCTCGGTCAGCGCGAGGCCGCAACTTGGCAGCGCCGGGCACGCCAGGGCCCAGCGCTCGACGGGAAGAAGATCCTCGGCGAGGCGCACGCCGTGGCTGCGCAACAGCGCGGTGATCGCCGCGCGGTCGGCGGGTGCGATCTGCGAGAGGATGATGTCCTGGCTCGGCATCAATATCGGGTCGACGCGGAAGCGGGCGACGATCTCGCGCAGCGCGGTCCGGATGCGGATGCGTTCGCCGTCGACGATGCGCCCGCTCTCCACCGGCACGCCGAGATAGAGCTTGCCGTCGCCCTGCTCGTGCCACCCCAGATGGTCGGGCACCGCGAAATCCGGCATTTCCCGGCACGGCGCCAGCGGCCTGCCGAGATCCTCGGACAGGCGCTCGCGCGCCCATTCCTCGCCGCGCTCGGCGATGACGTATTTGAGGCGGGCATGGCGGCGGTTGCCGCGGTCGCCGTGATCGCGGTGCAGCCGCACCACCGCTGCCGCCGCCGCGAGCAGGTCATCGGGCTCGATAAAGGCGACCGGAGTGGCGAGCCGGGCGTAGGTCTCCGGCTTATTGTGGGTCATACCGTGCCCGCCGCCGAGCAGGAAATTATACCCCGCGAGCGTGTCGCCCTCGAACAGCGCGACAATCGCAAGATCGTTGGTCAGCACATCGATCGTGTTGTCCTCGGGGATCGCCAGACCGATCTTGAACTTGCGCGGCAGAAAGCGCTCGCCGTACAGCGGATCGGGCTCCTCGTCGGGCTCCTCCTCGGTCGTTACCTTTTCGCCATCGACCCAGATCTCGTGATAGGCGCCGGTCTTCGGCAACAGATGCGTCGAGAGGCTGCGCGCGTCGCTCTCCAGCCGGTCGTGCACCCTATCGCGGATCGGCGCCGGCACCGTCGTCACGGTGCGCACGACATCGCCGCAGGCCGCCAGCGTCGTCAGGAGCACGCCGTTGATCTCGGCGATCGCCGCCTTGAGCCCGGGCTTGAAGACCCCGTGAAACTGGATGCTCTGGCGCGTCGTGATGCGTAACGAGCCGTTGGCGTGGGTCCGTGCAAGTTCGTCGAGCGCGAGGTACTGGCTGGCGGTCAGCCGCCCGCCGGGGATCCGCACCCGCACCATCAGCTGCCAGATCTTGTCGTCGCCGCGCTGCTTGCGCTCGGTCGCGCTGTCGCGGTCGTACCCCTGATAAATGCCGTGAAATTTGAGGAGGCTATAGCCCACCTTGTCGAACGGCGTCGCGGTGTCGGCAAGATCCTGCGCCAGCGTGCCGCGCAATTGCCGGCTCTGCTGCTTGATCGCCTCGGCCTTCGAGATCGTGTCGATCTGAGCCACGCCGCCGCCCTCCGACGCGAAGCCGGGCAAAACCCCGTGCTTCTGACGTGGTTCAGATAATTACATCACTTCCAGCATGTCAATTAGAGATATTTCACATCATAAATACGTCTAAACAAAGCCGAGCGCCCGTTCGAGATCGCGCAGCAGATCGGCCTCGGCTTCGAGCCCGGCCGAAAGCCGCACCAGCCCGTCGCCGATGCCGAGCGCGGCGCGTTCCTCGGGCTTCAAACGCGAATGCGTCGTCGTCGCCGGATGGGTGATGAGGCTCTTCGAATCGCCGAGATTATTGGAGATGTCGACGAGGCGCAGCGCGTCGAGAAAGCGAAAACAGGCTTCCTTGTCGCCCGGGATGTCAAACGCGACGACGGTGCCGCCCTCTTTCATCTGGCGCCGCGCCAGCTCGTATTGCGGGTGGCTCGGGAGGCCGGGATAGATCACCCGGCCGACCTTCGGGTGGGCTTCGAGAAAGCGCGCGATCGCGATCGCGGTGCGGCATTGCCGTTCGAGCCTCAGCTCCAAGGTTTCCAGCCCCTTCAGCAGCAGCCAGGCGTTGAACGGGGAGAGCGACGGCCCGGTGTGGCGGTAAAACAGGCCGAGATCGTCCTTCAGGTATTTTTCGCTGGCGAGGATCGCGCCGCCCAATGCGCGGCCCTGGCCGTCGATGTGCTTGGTTGCCGAATAGACGACGACGTCCGCGCCGAGCGCCATCGGCTTTTGCAGGAGGGGAGTAGCGAACACATTGTCGACGACGAGGATGCCGCCGGCCCGATGGGTGAGGCGCGCGACCTCGGCAAGGTCGATGATCTCCATCGCCGGGTTGGACGGGCTCTCGCAGAATGCCACCGCCGCACCCGGCGCCAATGCCGCCTCCCACGCCGACAAATCGCGGCCGTCGATCTCTACGGTCTCGATGCCGTAGCGCGGCAGGAGGTCGGCGACGATGTAGTGGCACGAGCCGAACAACGCCCGGCTCGCCACCAGCCGCTGCCCGGCGCGCAGCTTGCACAGCAAGGACGCAAACACCGCCGCCATGCCGCTCGCGGTGGCGCGGCAGGCTTCCGCCCCCTCGATGAGGCGCAGGCGTTCCTCGAACATCGTCACTGTCGGGTTGCGGTAGCGCGAATAGACATAGCGCGAGCCGTCCTGCTTGAAGGCGGCCTCGGCCTCGGCGGCGCTGCCATAGACAAACCCCGAGGTCAGGAACAACGCCTCGCAGGTTTCCTCGTAGCCGCTGCGCTCGCTGCCGCCCCGCACCAGGAGGGTCGCGGGGGCAAGCTCGGCGGCAAGCTCGGGGGACAGGATCGGCTTTGGCATGGCGCGCTCTCCATCGATGGCCACCCGCGCCGGCCCAGAACGCAAAAAACCCCGGACCGCCTCGGGCCAGGGTTCTCTCAAACTCCCCGACCTTTTAGCGCATTTTTTAACGTGGCGCGCAAGCCGGTCGGCTCAAATCCCCACGAACATGCTTTCGTAACGCGGCGGCGCGCCGGCTGTCAAGCGCGGGATTGGCGACCCGCGTCGCCCGATTGGGCTATGAGGTCTGTGTCAGACCGGACATCGCGGCCACCAGCAACAGGCCGAGGACCCACCCCCACAGCGCGAAACCCGAAAAGAATGCGATCTGCCAACTCCGCAACCGCTCTCGTTTGGGGTCATTGAGGAAGTCGCCGAACTCCCTGCTCAATTCAATGATCGGCAGCAGTTTTTCGAGGCTGCAGCCAATGCACCACGGCACCCCCTTGGCGCGCGCCGCCGGCGCTCGAACCAGTATCGCCGCGCCCAGCGCGACCGAGCCCACCACCCAGAGAATCACGATGAATGTGTAGAGACCGATTCCATAACCACACAACCAGCGTAAGACACAGAGCCATCCCCATCGCACCCAATTGCGCGTTTCCCAGGCGTCGGCCCGCTCGCCGTCGCGCGCGGCAAATTGCAAATCCAACGCATCGTCACGGTTGCCCGATGCGGCAAGAACCTTCGCAAGATAGGTATAGGGCTCCGGGTTGAAGGGTTTTCCCCGATATTGATTCCTCGCCAGCCACTCTTTCCACTGCTCCACCGAATGGGCGCCGGGATCGGGTTTATTTGGATCGTAAACGTCCAGACGGTCGTAGTGGAACCCATCCAGGTCCAGGGTGGCTGGCCAGGATTTGCTGCAATTCTGCAAGCTCAGCACGCGCGCATCGCGCAGCACCATCGCGGGCGGATTATCCAAAGGGGACCACTCAACGGCATCCGGGAGATTACACAGCTGCAGCTCCCGCCCGATCGATGCACCCGATAAATCGATACTGGTAAATTTACCCGCACTTAGATCCAATTTTCCCGAAATTGTCAAAAATGGCAAACCTATGCTGGAGTTGAACTCGGAGGCTCCGATAAACATGCTTTGCGACACCTGAAGATCTTCTGCGGTAATCATTTTACGAAACTTGGAATGCTCCATGTGCAGATTGCCGCCTATCCTTGCATAGTCCAAAATGATTTTACCCGCGAATGTGCTATGATAATTCATGTACAGACCATCGGACACATGAAGTCCTGCTCCATCTATATATTGTTCGAACGTCGATAATTCCATATCCAGCTTACCGGCTACTCTTGCGTCCCGGAGCACGATCGGCCCCCGGAACGAGGCTCCCGATTTCATCGTCAGGTCGCCAAGCGCACGCAGGTTGTTTCCATCAAAGCGGCCGGCTACCACCGTTCCATCCAACACCAATGAGCCTGCGAGATGCGCGTCGCGCAGGTCGATGGCGCCATCGATGCGAGATTCGACAATCCGGACCGGGTGCTTGATCTCCGCATTCGAGAGGTCGAGTTTCCCCAGGATACGGACACCCCTTAGCCGCAAGCCTGCGGGCCCGGCGCGGTCCTCGAGGATCATCGTCTTGAGTTCAGCGCCTGAGATGGTTCGGCAAAAATCGGGCCATACCACGTCATCGTCTTCAATCCTCAATGGACCGCACTTGAGATTGAAGTTTGCCGATTGGAGTTGCTGGTTTTTCTCGATAGCCCAGTCCGCCGCGGACATTGCGCCGTCGGCGAAAGCCGGCAATGGATTCGCGAGAACCATCCAACCCGACGCGGCGAGCATCAGGCGCATTGCTGGCCGAGCGTTATGGGTCACGATTTGTCGCCACCGTGATATGAACGGTCGCGACGGGGCCGGCGGGCGACATTCGAACCGCGCCGCCACCGATGGTCGAGATTGTCGGCGCGGATGGCTGCAGCGGCGGGGGCGACGCTGTCGGCTCGACGCCCCATGAACACCTCCCCGCTCAGGGGAGGGTATGCGGGGTTGCGTCCTCCAGGGAACCTAACTTGGCTGTTGCCCGGCTTGCTGGCGCAACTCGCGCTCTTCATCGAGCTTTACCACCGCGCTCTCCGGGGAATTGAATTTCTGCAGGAAGCTGGCGATCGCCTGCTCCAGGGTTTCGAGTTGGCTCTGGTCGGCGTCCAACCCCTTCAACTCCTCGGCATGCCGGGCCAGCATCTCGGCACGCCGCTCGCCAAGCTCAGTCTTCGCGCGATCGAGATCGCTCGGTGTCAGTTGATTCCACATAATGTTACCTCCTCCTATGCCGCCGGCCTTCAGAGCAGCGGCGGATGAAGCGGCGCCACCCGCAACGATCCGATCGACACTGTCGGGGGACGGCTGCTCTGCGTCGTCGTCGCCCGGCAAAGCTTCCGCGGCGGGAGCGGAAGCCTGACGGGAGCCGGCGCCATCTTTCGCCTTGGGCAGCGGGTCCGGTTCAGGAGCGCCGGCGGTTTCGCCGGGCGACTGCGCTCCATCGGCCTCGTCCTGCGCGGCTTCCGCGGCGGGAGCGGAAACCTCCGGGGAGTTGGCGCCGTCTTTCGCCTTGGGCAGCGGATCCGGTTCTGGAGCACTGGCCGTATCGCCCGGCGGCTCCTCGTCCGGCACGGCTTCCGCTGCCGGGGCGGCAGCCTGACGGGAGCCGGCGGCCTCTCGTGCCGTGGGCGGCGGGGCGGGATCAGCGCTGGCAACGCTGGTGGAGATATGAGCAAGCAGATCCGAGCGGCGCTTCTCCGCCCGGGTGATCTCCACCTCCAGCCTTCCGACGGCGCCTTGGTTGTTGCGCTTTCTCGCCTCAGCCAGACGCGATCGCGCGGCTTCGATATCGCTGGTAAGGGTTTCCAGCTCCACCCATTCGAACGAACTCATCGCGAAGCCCTCATTCACATGCCACAGCGCGACAGCTCCGGATCGGACGCCACCTCATGTTCATAATGTCATCCCTGCGACGCGTATCGGCCGACATTCCTCGATCCCGGGGCGCTCCAACATGATCCTGTCCCCGATCACGGGCCCCGGCAACGAGATTCGATAGGCTCGGCCGGCGACATTCAAACTGCGACATCACTAATTATTCGATAAATTCGGCAATCGGCACACCGGGATCTGCAGAAAAATGAAAATTCGCGACGTCAAGGTTTATGTCCTCGAAACGGCGCTGACCGAGCCGTTCGCCTATTCGCAGGCATGGTACGAGCGGCGCGGCGCGTGCCTCGTCGAGATCGTCGGCGAGGACGGCAACAGCGGCTGGGGCGAGGCGTTCGGGCCGGCGCGGCTCAACGCGCCGATCGTCGAATTCTACAAGCCGCTCCTCATTGGCGCCGATGCGCTGGCGACCGAGGCGATCTGGGAAGCGCTCTACAACCGGCTGCGCGACCATGGCCAGAAAGGCCTCGCGATCGAGGCCCTGAGCGCGGTCGACATCGCGCTGTGGGATCTGAAGGGCCGCCATCTCGGGCTGCCGGTGCACCGGCTCTTGGGCGGGCCGCTGCGCACCCGCGTCGAGGCCTATGCCACCGGCGTCTACCGGAAGCGCGGCGGAGACCCCATGGAATATCTGGTCGAGGAGGCGCACCACCGCGTCGCCGAGGGGTTTTCCGCGATCAAGCTGAAGCTCGGCTTCGGCCTCGACGCCGATGCGCGTCTGTGCGAGGCGGTGCGCCGCGCGATCGGCGACGCCACGGGGATCATGGTCGACGCCAACCACGCCTACGATGCGACCGGGGCGATCCACCTCGGCCGCCGCATCGAGGGGCTCGACATCCTCTGGTTCGAGGAGCCGGTGCCGCCGGAGGACCTCGCCGGCTATCGCGCGGTCAAGGCGGCGCTCGAAATCCCGATCGCCGGGGGCGAGGCGGAGTTCACCCGCTGGGGCTTCCGGCCGCTGGTGATGGAGCGGCTGGTCGACATTCTGCAGCCCGATGTCTGCGCCGCCGGCGGCATTTCCGAATGCAAGAAGATCGCCGACATGGCAAATGCCTTCGGCGTGCGCGTCAACCCGCATGTCTGGGGCACCGGGGTCGCGCTCGCCGCGTCGCTGCAGCTGATTGCCGCCCTGCCGCACAACCCGCCGGGTCTCCACGCGCAGGAGCCGCTCCTGGAATTCGACCGCTCCGAGCATCCGATCCGCATGGCGGTCCTGGCCGTGCCGATCGAGCAGCACGGCGGCTGGGTCGAGATCCCGCAGGGCCCGGGCTTGGGCATCGAGATCGACCGCGCCGCGCTCGCGCGGTTTGCCGTATGAGGCGATGACGAATTCACCCGCCCCCGCCACCTTCCCGGCGCCCTTTGCCGGCGCCGAGCGGCAGTCGTGGCGCGCCATCGCCGAGAGCCTCGGCCGCAACGCGCTGGCCGGCTTTCCGGCGCGCGCATTTGAGGAGATGGCGGTTGCCCGCAGCTTTGTCGGGCGCCAGCAGATCATCCTCAGCGACCCCGCCGGGATTCGCCATATCCTCATAGAGAACGCCGCCAATTACCGGCGCACCGCATCGGTATTCCGGCTGCTCGGCCCGATCCTCGGCAAGGGCCTCTTCCTCGCCGAGGGCGAGGACTGGCGAGCCCGGCGCCGCGCCGCCGCACCGGCCTTTGCGCCGCGCATGATGGGTGCGGTCGCCGGTCACGTGGCCCGTGCCGCTGAGCGCCTCACCGGCGACTTGGCGGCGCAGGGCGGGGCCGAGGTTGATTTGTTCGCGCGGATGCAGCTGCTGGCGCTGGAGATCGCCGCCAGGGCGCTGTTCTCGCTCGATATCGCGGATGAGGCGCCCGCGTTGCGCTCGGAGCTGCGGCGTTATGCGGACGGGCTCGGCCGCCCGACCCTGGTGGATTTCATGATGCCGCGCGGGCTGCCGGTGCCGCGCTCCTGGGCCAGGTGGCGGTTCCGCCGGCGCTGGATGGCGCGGATCGCGCGGGTCCTGGCGGCGCGGCGGGCGCAGCCCATCCCGGATCCGCCGCGCGATCTGTTCGACATGATGGCGGCGGGCGCTCTGACCGAAGATTCCCTCGTCGAAGAGACCGCGACGATGCTGGTCGCCGGGCAGGAGACGACCGCGATCGCGCTGTTGTGGTCCTTCTATCTCGTCGCGTCGGTCCCTGGCGCACAGGCGGGGATTTTCGCCGAGGCCGCAGCGCTCGATCTTGGCCCGGCGGGTGCGGCCGCCGCATTGCCGCGCCTCGTCTACACCCGAGCGGTGGTCGACGAGGCGCTGCGCCTCTACCCGCCCGCCTTCTCGATCGTACGTCAGGCGCGCGCGCTCGATAATGCCGCCGGAACCGTGGTGCCGGCGCGCGCAGTGGTGCTGATCGTGCCCTGGGTGCTGCACCGCCACCGCCTCTTATGGCGCGATCCCGACAGCTTCGACGCGAGCCGCTTTCTGCCGGGCGCCGAGCCGCCGGCGCGGTTCTCCTACCTGCCGTTCGGCGCGGGCCCCAGGGCCTGTGTCGGCGCCCAGTTCGCGCTGACCGAGACGGTGCTGGTGCTGGCGCGCCTCGTTCAGGCCTTCCGCATCGAACTCGCCGACGACCGCCCGGTATTGCCGCTCGCGACGATCACCCTGCAGCCCGACCACTCGCCGCCGTTCCGGCTGCATCCGCGCTGATGGAGAATTTCACCACGAAGACAAGAAGAAGGGAAAAGCAACATCTCACCTCGAAGGACGCGAAGGTAACGCAAAGGGCGCGAAGCGCCATTAAATCCATTGCATCCTTTGCGTATCCTTTGCGTCCTTCGCGGTAAAAGCTTCTTCTTCGTGTCTTCGTGGTGAATTGTCTAATCCTAATGCTTGATGCTGGAATAGGGCAGCACGGGGTCGCCGGCCTGGTATTCCTTTGGCCAGACCACGGTCTCGCCCTTGCCGTCGCGGAAATCGTCGACGCTGGTGCCGCTGATGTTCTGGAACTGCACGGTCAGGATGCGCGATTTCGACCATTCGCCCTTGTCGCCGAAGCTGACGTCGCCGACCACGGTCTTGAAGGTGTGGGTGCGGACGTAATCGGCGATCTTGTCCTGGTCGAGCCCCTTGGTGCCCTCAACCGCCTCGCCCAGCACCTGCATCCGGGCATAGGCCCACGGCCCCAGGTAATAGCCCAAGGGATCGACGCCCTCCTTGCCGGCGCGCGCCTGGTAGTCCTTGAGGAATTCCATGACCCCGGGAAAGCGCAGCTTCTCCGCCGGCAGCCACCAGTCGAAGGTGATGATGCCGTTGAGCATCGGCCCCAGTGAGGTCTTGATCGAGGTGCTTTGCGGCCCGGTCAGATTGCCGCCGAACACCTTGGTGTTGAGCCCCAGTTCGTGGACGCTGCGAATGACGCCGACGCTGTCGTTCGGATAGGAGGAAATGAACACGACGTCGGCGTTGGTCGCCTGAATGGCGCGGATGATCGGGGTGAAATCGGTCGTCGTCAGCGGATAGTTCTTGTCGTAGACAACTTCGAGCCCGGCCTTTTTCAGATTGACCCGGGCGCCGTCGGTGCCGTTGCGCGTCGCCTCGCCGTCCCCCGTTGCCAGCGCGATCGTCTTCAGCCCGAGCTTCTCCTTGTTGGCCTTGATGATGTCGAAGAAGCCCTCGGAGATCGCCGCCCGGGGGTCGGGACCGACCGGCAGCATCGAGAAGTATTTGGGATATTTGAACTCCTCGTTGATATCGAGCGCGAACAGGCTGATGAACGTGCTTTTGTGCTGGATGATGACCGGCATCGCCGGCGCCGCGATGTTGGTGCCGTACCCCGACACGACGAGGTCGACCTTGTCGACGTCGAGCAGCTTTGTGTAGATGCCCGGGACCAGGGACGAGTTGGTCTGGTCGTCGTAGAAGATGAGCTTTACCGGGCGGCCCAGGAGCCCGCCCTTGGCGTTGACGTCCTCGGCCCAGATCTGCGTCGCCAACAGCCCCGATTTGCCGTTGACCGCGAGGGAGCCCGTCAGCGCCATCGAAAAGCCGATCGTGATCGGCTCTCCGCCCGGCGCTTTTGTCCCCGGCGCCGCGGTCTGGGCCATGGCGCCTTGGGCCGCGAAGAGCAGCACCGCAAAGGCCGCCAAGATATATTTCGCGATCATGTTTCCTCCGATGTCATAGCGCACGCGGCACTGCCCGCGGCGCGCGAGGGTGCATCTGGCGCGAGATTGCTTTGTTGCCGCGCTCCCCGCAATGACAACATATCGCCGTCGCTGCGAGCCAGCCGCGATGATATACCCGGACGCAACGCAGCGGACTCCTATGCGCAATGAGGCGCAGCGATAACGGTCACCCGGCGATCAAGCTTTCGGCCGGAATGCGCCAGTGCTGATGCAGCAGCCGAGCCTGTTCCATGGTCAACCCGCGGCGCCGGTTGAGGATCTCGGAAGCGCGCGAGCGGGAGCCGAGCAGGGCCGCGAGATCCGACTGCGTGTAATGCCGCATCGCCATGACCTCGCGGATTGCGCCGATGGCATCGGGGGCGGCGATCGGCCAGTGTTTTTGTTCATAAGCGCCGATCAGCGCGGCGAGCACGTCGAACCGGTCGGCCTCTGGCGACCCGGGCTCGGGCTCCCGTTCAAAATAGGCCGCGATCTCCTCGAGTGCCGCGTCGTAGTCGGCTTCGGTCCGGATCGGGCGGACATCCATGGCTGGCCTCATGCCGTTGTGGGGTCGATCTTGTCGTATTGCGCGTGCGTTCCAACGAACTTCACGAGCACACGCTTGAAGCGATAGGCCACGTGAACGACGAGACGGTATTTGTTGCCGCCGATATCAAAGATGACTCGGTTGTCGGCGACGAAATCAACCGCAGTGCCGAACTGCTCCTTAACATCGGCGGGACCGGCCCAAAT
>DATCQF010000735.1:0-1586 GCA_036569735.1 Allostellaceae bacterium
GTCCCTCTCCGCCCCCGGGGGCGGAGAGGGTTGGGGTGAGGTGGGGGAATCCCAGAGCGCTCGCCGATGCCCACCTCACCCTCCCACGCCTTCGGCGCGGGCCCCTCCCTCTCCCCCCTGAAGGGCGGCGAGAGAAGTTTCGGCCGAGGGGCGGCGGTTAGTCCTTGACGTAGTCGAGGCGGAAGCCGTCGCCCCAGCGCTTGATGTGGCCGACCGAGGGCGAGGGGAAGTGCATCGTGCAGCACAGCGTGTCGGTGTCGCAGTAGCGCTCGAAAAACGCCCGCCTGGTGGCGACGGCCTGGTCGCGGTCGGTATCGACGCGCATGACCAGCTCGGGATAGCGCGCCTGGATCGGCGAATGGATCAAATCGCCGGTGAACACCGCCTGGTCGCTGCCGCGCCCGGCGCGGACCGCGAAATGGTCGGGCGTGTGCCCGGGGGTCGGCGTCAGCCTGATGTGGTCGTTGAGCTCATGGTCGCTGGTCACCAACTCGGCCTTGTTGGCCTCGATGACCGGCAACACGCTTTCGGAGATGTTGTCGAGCGGGGTCTTCTGGTGCACCTCGCTCCAGTAGACGTATTCCTTCTTCGAGAACAGATAGCGCGCCTTGGGGAAGGTCGGGACCCATCGGCCGTTTTCGAGCCGCGTGTTCCAGCCGACATGGTCGCCGTGCAGATGGGTGCACATGACGAAGTCGATGTCGTCGACGCCGAGGCCCGCCGCCTTCAGCGCCGCCATCCAGTTGCCGTCCTTCTTGGCGTTCCACGCCGGCCGCAGCGGGAACGTCTTGTCGTTGCCGATGCAGGCATCGACCAGGATGTTGTGATGCGGCGTCTTGACGACGTAGGACTGGAAGCAGAGGACGCAGTTGCCGGTCTTGGCGTCATAGGCGCCCTGTTCCATCCACGCGCGGTTTTCCTCGAACCGTTCCTTGGTCAGGGTCGGCAGGAACTCGAAGAGCGGCGTGAAACCGTATTCCTGCTCGACGATGCGGTGGATCGTCATGTCGCTAACGGCAAAGGTGGTGGGCATCAGGGCGGCTCCTCTCCGGGGTCGGGTCATTGCCGGCGATCGTAGCGCGCCCCTCCGGCGCTGACAAAGCCTCTCTCGGCCTGGCGCCGCGGATCACCCGATCGGCCTCAGCCCTCCTGGTCGACGCCGACGACGAGGTGGCATTCGAGGACCCCGTCGCGGGGGATGCGCAGATCCTCGGGAGGGTTGAGCTGGTGCAGCACCAGGGTGTCGCCGTCCCAGCGCACGAACTGCTTGATCAGCACGGCCTGCCCCGTTTTGTAGACGACGACGTCGCGACCGCGGATCGCCGGCTTGAACGGGTTGACGTGCAACAGCCAGCCCTGCGCGTAGCGCGGCTCCATGCTGTCGCCGAGCATGTAGATCGCGTAGGCGCCGCGCACGCCGCCGAGATTGGCCGGACGCGCGGTGTAGCCGATCGGCCCGTCCGCGAGAAACATCTCCTGGTCGCCCCCGCCGCGCGCGGCGCTGCGAATGGGGATCGGCTCGGCGCGCGGCGTGACGGAGGGGGCGAGGGCGGCGCGCGGCGGGCGGCCGCGCCGCCCACCTTGCG
>DATCQF010000736.1:0-4039 GCA_036569735.1 Allostellaceae bacterium
GTGCAGGGGGTGGCCCCGTCAACCCCCGGCTGGACCGAGTGGAACCGGGTCTTCCTGTCGTCCGCCGGCGTGGTCGACTCGCGGCTGTGATGGTGATCGAGGCTCGCCCGAAAATCCGGTCCCGGACGCCACGGTCGTGAGCACGCCGGCCGCTTACCTCGGCAGCGATGTCGGCGGCACGTTCACCGACCTCGTGTTTTATACGGCAAGCGGGGAGGTGCACTGCTTCAAGGTGCCGAGCACGCCGTCCCGGCCGGGCGCGAGCATTCTCGAGGGCATCGACGAGATCAAGGCGGCACTTGGCCTGGATGACGCCGCCTGGGGCCAGATGGTGCATACTCATAGCAGCACGGTCGCCACCAACGCCCTCATAGAGCGCAAGGGCGCGCGGATCGGCCTCCTGGTGTCGTCGGGCTTCCGCGACCTGTTCGAATTGCAGCGCCTGGCGATCCCGCACCCGATGCGCTTCGACTCGCGCCGGCCCTTGCCGCTGGTGCCGCGCGGATTGGTGCGCGAGGTGGCCGGCCGCATCACCGCCGACGGCAGCGAGATCGACCCGCTCGACGCCGCCGGCGCGATCGAGGCGGCGCGCGAACTGGTCGCGCTCGGGGTCGAGATCGCGGTCGTCGTGCTGCTGCACAGCTATCGCAATCCGGCGCACGAAGAAAGGGTGCGGGCGGAAGTCGGGCGCGCCGGCATCCCATTGAGGCTCGAATTGTCGAGCGAGGTGTGGGCCCAGGCGCGCGAATACGAACGTGGCGTCCTGACCGCGGTAAATGCCAGCATCCGGCCGATCGTCGAAGCCTATGTCGCACGGCTCGAAGAGGGGCTGGCCGAACGCGCGATCGCCACCCCGGCCCGGGTTGCGCGCTCGAATGGCGGCGCCGAACTGGCCCAGACGATGCGCCACCGCCCGGTCGTCGCGCTGATGTCGGGCCCCGCCGCCGGGGTCGCCGGCGCGGCCGCCGCGGCGCGGGATGCCGGGTGGGAAGCGGCCGATCTGATGACCCTCGACGTCGGCGGCACCAGCGCGGATATCGGGGTGATCCGCGCCGGCCGGCCGGTGCTGAGCTCCGAGGAACACATCGCCGATTTCCCGCTGCTGATCCCGACGATCGCGGTCTCCAGCATCGGCGCCGGCGGCGGCTCGATCCTGTGGCTCGACCCGACCGGGTCCTTGAAGGTCGGGCCGCGCAGCGTCGGCGCCGATCCGGGCCCCGCCTGCTATGGCGTGTCGGCGTCGCTGGTTCCGGCGCTGACCGATGCGTTTCTCGTGGCTGGGCTGCTCGCGCCGGGGCAGCGCCTCGGCGGCAAGCTGCCGTTGCGGATGGCACCGGCGCGCGAGGCGCTAGAGACGCTGGCGGCACCGCTCGGCCTCTCGGTCGAAGCGGTGGCCGATGGTGCGATCCGCGTCGCCACCGCGCTGATGGCGGCTGAAGCCTCGAATGTGCTGGCCCGCCGCGGGGTCGATGCGCCGCATTTCCGCATGGTCGCGTTCGGCGGCGCCGGACCGCTGGTCGCCGCGCTCCTCGCCGAGGAGATCGCGATCGACGCGATCCTCGTCCCGCCGTTCCCGGGCGGGCTCAGCGCCCTGGGCGCGGCGCGCGCCGATCTCGAAGGCGATCTGGTCGAGCCGGTCTACGAGCGGTTGGGCAGGCTCGATCAGGCGGCGCTGGCGCGGGTCGGCGCGAATCTGGCCTCGGGCGCAAAAACCTGGATCGCCGAGCAGACCGCGGCGCTCGCGGTCACCGAGACCCGGATCGAGCTCTCGGCCGATATGCGCTATGACGGGCAGGGCTACGATGTGACCGTGCCGCTGATGGCGGCATGGCTGAACACGGGCGATTTCGGGAGGCTGCGGGCGGCGTTTCACGCCGCGCACCGCGCCACCTACGGCCATGCCAACGAAGCGGCGGAAATCTGGCTGAAGGAATTGCGCGCCCACATCGTCGGCGCGACCGCGAAACCGCGCATCGTCCCGTTGCGCAGCGCGGCGGGCGGGGCCGGGGCCGGGGAGGGGACCCGCACGGTGCGGCTGTCCGGCCGCGAGGTCGCGGCGCAGGTGCATGACCGCGCCGCGCTCGGGGCCGGTCAGCACCTCGCCGGGCCGGCCATCGTCAACCAGATGGACACGACGACCTGGATCCCGCCGGGCTGGGGAGCGCGAACCGTGCCGTCCGGCGCGTTGGTGCTGGAGCGGACGTAATGGCACGCATTTTCCATCACCTTTGTCCGCATTCCCGGCGAAAGCCGGGACCCATTTGTCCGGTCCCGGAATGCTGAAGAGTGGGTCCCGGCTTTCGCCGGGAATGACGATCCGGGGAGGTCACCAATGACAACCCATAACGCACCATCGCACGACGCCATCGGGGTCGAGATCTTCGCCCAACTGTTCAAGGCCGTCGTCGACGAGATGGCATGGGTCGTGCTGCGCTCGTCGCACACGACCTTTGTCAAGGAGACCCAGGATTTCGGGGTGGCGCTGGTCACCCCCGAGGGCGAGATGTTCGCCTATCCCTATGGCAGCGGCGCGACCCCGTTGATGGGCGTGGCGATGGAGTCGGTGACAAGGGCGATTGCCTGGGAAGAGGGCGATGTGGTCATCACCAACGACCCCTACGCGACGCGCGGCATGGTGATGCACCTCAACGACATCTACGTGTTCCGCCCGGTCTTTGTCGACGGCAAGCTCCTGTGCCTGGCCTGGGCCTTCATCCATTGCACCGATGTCGGCGGCTACGCGCCGGGCAGCATCGACATGCAGAATTCGGAGGTGTTCCAGGAAGGCCTCAGGCTGCGCCCGGTCAAGCTGTTCCGCCAGGGCGTCCTCAACGACGAAGTGTGGAACATCTTCGCCGACAACTGCCGCATCCCGGCGCTGAACTGGGGCGACATGACCGCCTGCGTCGCCGCGCTCGCCAAGGCCGAGACCCGCCTCAGCCGCCTCGCCGAGCGGTACGGAAGGGGCGAGGTCGAGCGCGCGATGTACGCGACCCTGGACCGCACCGAGGCGCTAACCCGAGCGGTATTGGCCCAGATCCCGCGCGGCAGCTACAGCTTCACCGAATATTTCGAGGACGATTACATCAGCGATGTGCCGGTGCGCATCGCCGTCCAGGTGACCGCGCGCGGCGACGGCACTGTCGAGCTCGACTACACCGGCTCGGACCCGCAGGTGCGCGCCGCCTTGAACCTGCCGACCGGCGGGATGAACCACCATCCGTTCCTGGCAATGTCGGTGGTCAACTATGTCGTCACCAGATCGGAGGCGATCCACATCAACGCCGGCATCCTGCGCTGCATCGACCTGGTGCTGCCCGAAGCCTCGGTGGTCAATGCCAGCTTCCCGGCGGCCTGCGGGATGCGCTTCACGACCGCGATGCGGGTCCATGATCTGATCCTTGGCGCCTTGAACAAGGCGATGCCGGGCGCTGTGCCGGTCGCCGGCTCGGGGGTGCTCGTTGTCACATATATTTCAACCTCGGAGCTGGGCGGCGCCGGGCGGGTGGTTGTCGCCAACTCGGTCTCGGGCGGCTCGGGCGCCAGCGGCGAGCGCGACGGCATTTCCGGCACCGAGATGAGCGTCGCCTTTCTGCGCAACGTGCCCGTAGAGGTGCTCGAGGCCGAGGCGCCGGTCGTCGTGCGCCGCTTCAGCCTCGCCCCCGACAGCGAGGGGCCGGGCAGGTTCCGCGGCGGGTTCGGCGTCGCCTATGAACTGGAGATCCGCCATCCGAGCGCGGTCGTCGTGATGCGCGGCAAGGACCGCCAGCGGTTTTGTGCCTGGGGCGCGGGCGGAGGACATGCCGGGACGACGAGCGGAAATACGGGCACGCGGCAGGGCGCACCCCCACACGATATCGGCAAGCGCACGGTCTACCGCCCGGAGCTTGGCGAATTGATCCGGCTGTGGGGCGGCGGCGGCGGCGGCTTTGGCGACCCGTTCGAGCGCGACCCCGAGATGGTCGCCGCCGATGTCGCCGCCGGCCTCGTGTCCCTCGATCGGGCGCGCCAGGTTTATGGCGTGGCGCTGTCCGCTGCG
>DATCQF010000737.1:0-4260 GCA_036569735.1 Allostellaceae bacterium
GTGCTGGGCCTATGGACCGCGCTGGTCCTGGCCACCGTGTTTATCGGCGGCTACACCTGGAGCGTCGCCCAGGAGGCGCGGCGGCTGCGCGATGCGGTCGCCGCGACCCAGCTGGCCCTGGCGCGCGAGCAGCGGGTCTCCGCGGTCGGCGCGCTGGCCGCGGCGGCGGCGCACGAGCTGGGCAGCCCGCTCGCGACGATCGCGGTCGTCGCCAGGGAGCTGGTCAACGATCTGCCCGCCGACTCGCCCTATAGCGACGACGCCCAGCTGTTGTTGAGCCAGTCCGAGCGGTGCCGCCAGATCCTCGCCCAGCTGGCGCATCATCCCGACGAGGAGGGCGCCTCGCCCTACACCCGTTTGCCGATCTCGGCCCTGGTGGAGGCCGCGGGCGCGCTCTACCACGACCCGCGCATCAGGCTGATCTTCGCCACGACCGGAGAGCCCGCCGATGCCGAGCCCCTGGTCCGGCGCAGCCCGGAGATCATGCACGGGCTCAACAACCTCGTTCAGAACGCGGTGCAATTCGCCCGCGGCGAGGTCAGCGTCACGATCCATTGGGACAAGACCAACGTCACCGTCGAGATCGCCGACGACGGACCCGGCTTCCCGGCCCATCTGATCGGCCGGCTCGGCGAGCCCTATCTTTCGACCCGCGCCGGCGCCTCGAACCACATGGGGCTCGGCATCTTCATCGCGCAGAGCCTCCTCGAACGCAGCGGCGCGGAACTGGCCTTCGACAATCTGGCCGAAGGCGGCGCGCATGTTGTCATTTCGTGGCAGCGTGCCAATTTGCAGGCAGAGCCGCGACCCGATGCCGCGGCGGCGGAATTTGGATCGGGCGGGGCGCAGCCCGGCAATGAGAGGCAACCGGCATGAATGCGATCGATCGACCCCATCGGATGGCGGGCCCGGAGGCCGAGGCCCCGACGCTACAGGGGCTGCCCGAGTCCGAGCGCACGTTGTTGATCGTCGATGACGACGCGCCCTTGTGCCAGCGGCTCGCGCGCGCGATGGAGCGGCGCGGGTTTGTCGTCTCGACCGCCGATGGGGTCGCCTCGGGGGTCGCCGCGGCGAGCGCGCATCCGCCGGCTTTCGCGGTCGTCGATCTGCGCCTCGGCGACGGCAGCGGGCTCGAAATCGTCAGCGCGTTGCGCGGTGCCCGGCCGGGGGCGCGCATCGTCGTCCTGACCGGCTATGGCAACATCGCGACCGCGGTCGCCGCGGTCAAGGCCGGCGCCCTCGACTACCTGCCGAAACCGGCCGATGCCGATGCGGTCGAGCGCGCCCTCCTCGCCCAGGAAGGCGCGACGCCGGAGCCGCCCGAGGACCCGATGTCGGCCGACCGGGTGCGCTGGGAGCATATCCAGCGGATCTTCGAATTGTGCGAGCGCAACGTCTCCGAAACCGCGCGCCGCCTCAAGATGCACCGCCGCACCTTGCAGCGCATCCTGTCGAAGCACGCGCCCCGGAGCTGACGGCGCAGCCGGGTTCAGGTGCCGGGGCGATCGAAATCGACCGCGCTGGTATTGGCGCCGCATAGGAGGACCGCGACCCGCTCGCCGGGCGCGGGGCGATAACCACCCGCGGTCAGGGCCGCCAGTGCCGCGGCGCCGCCCGGTTCGGCGACGATCCTGAGCGCCGTCCACAACAGGCGCTGGGCATCGCCGATCGCCGCATCGGGGACCAGCACGACCCGCTCGACGAATTGCCGGGCGATCGGAAACATGAGCCCGCCGACCTGGCGCGGCGCCAGCGAATCGGCGGCGATCCCGCCCGCCGGCGCATCGACCGGCCGGCCGGCCGCCAGGGCCGCGTGCAGGGTCGGCGCGGTTTCCGGCTCGACCCCGACGATGCGGATTTGTCCGCCGTACCAGGCGGCGATGCCGCCGATCAGCCCGCCACCGCCGACCGCGACCAGAAGCGTGTCGATTTCCGGCAGATCGGCCTCGATTTCCAATCCGACAGTGCCCTGGCCGAGCATCGTCTCGGGCTGGTCATAGGCGTGCACCGCGAGGGCGCCGCTCTCTCTGACAAACTCCTCGCTGGCGCCGAGGGCATCGGCATAGACCTCGCCCCCGACCACCAGATCGGCGCCGTATTGGCGGATCCGCTCGAGCTTGGCGGGCGAGGCGACGCGCGGCACGAAAATCGTCGCGCGCAGCCCGAGCCGTTGCGCGGCATAGGCGACGGCAACCCCGTGATTGCCGCCGGAAGCGGCAGCAACCCCGGCCGGCGGAAGCGGCAGCAACCCCGGCCGGCGGCGCCGCGCGGGTCAACAGGTTGGCAAAGGCGCCGCGCGGCTTGAACGATCCGGTATGCTGCAGGAATTCGAGCTTCAGCGCGATCGGCTGGCCGTCGAGGCCGAGATCGGCGGCGGCGATGCGGATGACCGGCGTGCGCCGGATATAGGGCCGGATCAGCCGCTCGGTGGCGGCGATGTGCGCGCGGTCGATCACGGGAGGCGAGGATGTCGTGGACATCGCCCTATCATAAAGCCCGTAGTGGGTCTGACCCACTACCATAAAGCCTTGCCATGCCGGGGAAAGCCGGGATCCATGCGCCCTTCGCCGCCGGGCTGACAGCAAACATTTTCCGTCCGGTTGCCGAGCGCGGCCGCCCTCGGCTAAAAGCTGCGGGGATAGAAGATCTGGGGTACTCATGATGGCCGAAGCAGGAGGCGACGCGACGATCCGGCCGGACAGCACGCTCGATGCCACCGGGCTTTTGTGCCCGTTGCCGGTGCTGAAGGCGCGCCGCGCCTTGAAGGCGGTGCCGGCCGGCGGCATCCTCGAGGTCCTGGCGACCGATCCCGGCGCGACCAAGGATTTCGAGCATTTCTGCCGCACCACCGGCTGCGACCTGGTGGAAGCGAGCGAACAGCCGGGCGGAATTCTTCGATTCCGCCTGAGAAAACCGGTTTAACGGAGGAGCCTGATGGCGGCGTTGATCACGGCACCGCGGCTGATGGCGATCGGCGGCGGGGCGCTCGCGGAATTGCCCGGCCTCCTGGCGCGGCTCGGCCTCGCGCGGCCGCTGATCGTCACGGACCCCTTTATCGCGGGGTGCGGCATCCTCGACCGAGCGACGGCGCTGCTCGACGGCGCCGGGGTCGCGTGGTCGGTCTTTTCCGAGACCGTCCCCGATCCGACGACCGACGCCATCGCGGCGGGCGTCGCACGGCTGGCGGCCGGCGATTTCGACAGCCTCGTCGCGATCGGCGGGGGCAGCTCGATCGACACCGCCAAGGGCATGTCGGTGCTGTTCGCCAATGGCGGTCAGATGCGCGACTACAAGGTGCCGAACGAGATCCCGCGCGCCGGCCTGCCCGTGGTCGCGATCCCGACCACCGCCGGCACCGGCTCCGAGGTCACCCGCTTCACCGTCGTCAGCGACACCGAAACGGACGAGAAGATGCTGATCGCCGGGCTGGCCTGCTGCCCCACGGCGGCGATCGTCGACTTTGAGCTGACGCTCTCGATGCCGCTGCGCCTCACCGCCGACACCGGGATCGACAGCCTGACCCACGCGATCGAGGCCTATGTCAGCCGCCGCGCGAGCCCCTACACCGATGGCCTGGCAAGGAACGCGATGGGCCTCATCGCCCGCAACATCCGCACCGCCTGCGCCGAACCGCAAAACCGCGCCGCGCGCGAGGCGATGATGCTCGGCGCGATGACCGCGGGGATGGCGTTCTCCAATGCAAGCGTCGCCTTGGTGCACGGCATGAGCCGGCCGATCGGTGCCTTTTTTCATGTGCCGCACGGGCGGTCGAACGCGATGCTGTTGCCCGAGATCACCGCGTTTTCGGCTCCGGCGGCGCTCGAACGCTACGCCGATTGCGCCCGCGCGATGGGGGTGGCCGAGGAGGGCGAAGGCAGCCAGAGCGCGGTGGCGCGCCTGTTGGACGAATTGCGCCGGCTCAACCAGGATCTCAAGGTGCCGAGCCCCAAGGCCTACGGCATCGACCGCGCCCGCTATGACGAATTGTTGCCGGTGATGGCCGGCCAGGCGCTCGCGTCGGGCTCGCCCGCCAACAACCCGCGCGTGCCGACGAGCGACGAGATCATCGAGCTGTACCGGCGGGTGTATGAATAAGAGAAAAATTTCACAATGAGACGGCGAGGCGGTGAGAAGAAAAGAATTTGGCGCGAGGCCTGCCCCTTATACCCGCTCGCTGTCTCACTGCCTCATTGTGATCAATCCAGCTTGACCTGGATTTCGTCGCCGACGAGGCGCACCGGGTAGGTCTTGAGGTCGTCG